>CAVGAH010000020.1:0-1140 GCA_963627215.1 bacterium
CGTAAAAACAGACTGAATGAAGTCCAGAAGACTGTTTATCAGCTTGAGAAGGATAAAAACAGCGCTGAGAGCATTATGAAAAGCGCTGCGGAAAATGAAGCGATACTCAAAAAATCTGTTGAAGAGTCAGAAGAGCGCTGCCGTAATGCAGAGATAGAGATAATAAATGCTACAAATGAAGCAGATGCTCTTAAGGAAAAAATTGACAATTATAATGAAAGCGTAGGAAGAGCAAAGAGAGAATTCGAAAGGATAAGCTCTGAGCTCAATAAAAATGCAGCCCGCATATCTGAGCTTGAAAAGGAAAAGGCAGTGGCCGAGGCAAGCGCCGAAGCTCTTAAACAGAGCGCAGAGGATATAGCGGTCCAGAATTCTGACCGCCAGAAAAAGCTCGATGAGCTCCTCGAAAAGCTTACAGAGCTCAGGATAAAAATGGAATCTGTAAAGAATGATATGGCAGCTACCGCAGGTCTTACAGAAGGCTGTGAACGCCGTATAAACGGATTCAGAGAAGAATATGCGCAGAAGGAGGCTGCTGAGCGTGAGGCTGCTGCAGGTCAGGAAGCTCTCGAGAGTGAGATAGCGCACAGTAAGGATGAAATAAAAGTAAGAGAATCTGCATTTACAGCACATAATGAAAAGCTTGAGCTGATAAAGCAGGCAAAGATAAAGGCAGACGCTGATATAGAAAAGCTCAGGACAGACAAGGAAAGCGTAGATAAAACACTTTATGGACTCCGTGCCTCACAGAATGAGATAGCATCAAAGACAGATTCACTGCAGAACAGGACGGAGGCCTGGAGGAACCGCATAACAGAAGAATTTGAGATAACATATGCGGAGGCAGCAGAGCTTAAAAGGACTGTATTTGACCTGAGTGAAGGTCAGAAAGAGTCGCGCAGGCTTAAGATAGCGCTCAGAAATCTCGGAGATGTAAATATAAGCGCCATAGAGGAATATGCTCAGGTAAGTGAAAGGTATGAATTCCTTACAGCTCAGAAAAAAGACCTTGACGAGGCTATGAGCTCTCTCAAAAATATAATAGACGACACAGACGTAAAGATACGTACAGCATTCAGAAGCAGCTTCGCTGCGGTAAATATGAACTTCAAGTCTATATTCGCTGAGCTTTTCGGCGGC
>CAVGAH010000020.1:1280-25898 GCA_963627215.1 bacterium
GGCAAGGCAGAGCTCCATATGGAAAACAGCGACGACCCGCTTGAAGCAGTAATAGAAATAGCGGCGCAGCCGCCCGGAAAGAAGCTGCAGAATATGAATCTGCTGTCAGGTGGCGAGAAAACTATGACAGCCATAGCGCTCATGTTCGCAGTTCTTAAAACGAAGCCGACGCCTTTCTGCATACTTGATGAGGTGGAAGCGGCGTTAGATGAAGCTAACATAGACAGATTCGCCAAATATCTCGAAAACTTTGAAGGCATACAGTTCGTCCTCGTAACGCACCAGAAGGTTACGATGGAGCATGCTGATGTGCTTTACGGCGTAACGATGCCTGAAAAGGGCATTTCAAATATCCTGTCGCTCAGACTTTCAGACGCGGCAGACTGGGAGGAAAAACGGTAATGGCATTTGGAGAAAAAAAATCCTTTTTTACAAAACTTAAGGAAGGCCTCACAAAGACAAAAGACGAAATGGTCGGCAAGATCGAGGACGTCATCTTTCAGAGACCTGCCATAGACGAAGACATGATAGAAGAGCTTGAGGAAGCGCTCATACTCTCTGACATAGGCATGGACACTACAGAAAAGATAATAACGCAGCTCAGAAGCGACATAAAAACAGAAAAGCTCGTGACATCTGAAGCAGTAAAGGCTCAGATAGAAAAGATAATCTCAGACCTCATAACAAGAGAAGAGGGCATGAAGCTGTCTGAGGAATATCCGCTCGTAATACTCATGATAGGAGTAAACGGCGCAGGCAAAACTACTTCAATGGGCAAGATAGCCCATATGCTCAAGGAGCAGGGCCGTTCAGTAATGTTCGCGGCAGGCGACACTTTCAGAGCAGCAGCAATAGAACAGCTTGAAATATGGGGCGAGCGCGCAGGCGTTCCTGTAATAAAGCATCAGGAGGGCGCTGACCCGTCAGCAGTCATATACGACGCTATACAGGCTGCAAAGGCAAGAAACATAGACGTCCTTATATGCGATACAGCAGGACGTCTCCAGAACAAGAGAAACCTGATGAACGAGCTCGAAAAAATGAACAAGGTAATAGAGCGTGAATACCCTGAAGCAGCGAAGGAAACATTGCTCGTACTCGATGCGGCTACAGGAAAGAACGCTATATCACAGGCTAAGGAGTTCGGCGAGACAGCCGCTCTCACAGGCATAGTACTTACAAAGCTCGACGGTACAGCAAAGGGCGGCATAGTCATAACGCTCGTGGATCAGTTTGACGTTCCTGTTAAATTTATTGGCGTAGGCGAGGGCATGGACGACCTGCAGGAATTCGATCCTGAGGCATTCGCAGAAGCGCTGTTCGGGAATTAGCTTTCAAGATCAGTAAAGTATCAGAAACAGAAAACAGGATGGTATAATAAATGAGTAAACCAATAGTTGCAGTAGTCGGCCGTCCGAACGTCGGAAAATCGACTCTTTTCAACAAGATAGTAGGGCGCAAGGTAGCTATCGTAGAGGATACGCCGGGCGTTACAAGGGACAGGATATACGCAGAGTCTGAGTGGAACGGCATACCGTTCGTACTCATAGACACAGGCGGTATAGAGCCTGACACTGACGATATAATTCTCTCACAGATGAGAGCGCAGGCAGAAATTGCGATAGATACAGCAGATGCAATAGTATTCATAGTAGATGGTAAGGCAGGACTTACCGCGGCTGACCGTGAAGTCGGCGAAATGCTGATGAAGACAGGCAGAAATGTTATATTATGCGTAAATAAGGTAGATTCACCGAAGCTGCCGGATGATTTCTATGATTTCTACGAGCTCGGCCTGGGTGAGCCTATTCCGATCTCGGCAGCAAACATGCTGAATCTCGGCGACCTGCTCGACCGCATCATAGAAGAATTCCCTGAGGGAAGCGCCGATGGTGAAGAGGACGAGGATATAAAGATAGCCATAATCGGTAAGCCAAATGTAGGAAAGTCATCGCTCGTAAACGCGCTCATAGGCGAGGAAAGAATGATAGTAAGCAATATCGCAGGCACGACGCGCGACGCTATCGACTCACCGTTCGAGCATAACGGTCAGAAGTATACCCTTATAGATACAGCAGGCATCCGCCGTAAAAAGAAGATAAACGAGGATATAGAGCGCTACAGCATAATCCGCGCTATTTCATCAATAGAACGAAGCGACGTCTGCATACTCATGATAGATGCGCAGGAGGGCGTTACAGACCAGGACAAGAAGATAGGCGGTCTGGCTCATGAAGCAGGCAAGGGTATCATAATAGCTGTAAATAAATGGGATTTAATAACAAAGGACTCGCACACTATGAGTAAATTCGAGCGCGACGTGAGAGCAGAGCTTTCGTTTATGCCTTACGCGCCGATAATATTTATTTCAGTAGTAAAGGGTCAGAGACTTTTAAACGTTCTCGAGCTTGCAGACAGAGTAGCCCACAACTGCTCATTCAGGATCCCTACAGGCCAGCTTAACGCAGTAATAGCAGATGCTACGCTCATGAAGCAGCCGCCTTCGGACAAGGGCAAGAAGCTGCGCATTTACTATGTAACGCAGGTAGGCGTACAGCCGCCGCTGTTCTCATTCCAGGTGAACAAGCGTGAGCTCATGCACTTCTCATATGCGAGATACCTCGAAAACAGGCTTCGTGAGACGTATGACTTCTCAGGAACATCTATAAAGTTCGTATTCCGTGAGAAGGGCGAAAAAGAGGGGCTGAGATGATAGACATCAAAAGTATCGTTATCGTGGCTGTTGCAGTCGTGATAAGCTATTTCATCGGAAACATATCTCCTGCGACTGTAGTAGGAAAGCTGCACGGCGTAGACATAAGGAAGGAAGGCAGCGGCAACCCCGGAACTACTAACGTTCTGAGGACGCTCGGTGTAAAGGCTGCCGCATGCACGCTGCTCATAGACGTACTGAAGGGCGTTATACCCGTAATTGCGGGACGCCTTATCGGCGGTGAGGCATTGGCGTGCTTCTGCGGTACAGCTGCGTTCTTCGGTCATATACTGCCTGTATGCTTCGGTTTTAAGGGCGGCAAGGGCGTAGCGACAGGCTTCGGCGTTATAGTCGCATTTAACTGGCCTACAGGTCTCGGATGCCTCGTTACAGCGCTTGCAGGCGCGGCGCTCTCGCGCAGGATGTCTGTAGGATCTATAGCCGCCGCGGTAATATTTCCGATAATGTTCTTTTTCGTAAAGCCCGATTATCTCATATGGTCTGTATGCCTGGCAGTTATCGTCCTCTGGCGACACAGGACCAATATAGTCAGACTCGCAAAGGGCGAGGAGCCGCCTATGAGCTTTTTAAAGAAAAAGAGCGCGGATAAAAAGGGAGAAAAGTAAATGAGCAATGATAAGGAGATCAAGATGGTAGCCGTAATGGGCGCAGGAAGCTGGGGAACAGCTCTTGCGACGGCTCTCGCCGTTAACGGTCACGAAGTCCGTCTCTGGGGCCGCAATGCTGACATGATGTCAGAAATGCAGACGTCGCGCGAAAACAGTAAATACCTGCCGGGTGTGAAGCTTGCAGAAAATATAACATGCCTTTCAGACTCGGAGACAGCGCTCAAAGGCGCTGAAATAGCCGTTTACGTAGTACCGGCTCAGTCATTCAGAGATACATTTGAAAAGACTAACTCGTATATATCAGAAGATGCCATAGTAGTAAACTGTTCAAAGGGTATAGAGCAGGGAACTCTTAAGCGTATTTCTGAAATAGCTGCTGAGATACGCCCTGAACTCAGGTTTGCGGTGCTTTCGGGTCCGTCGCATGCAGAGGAGGTCGGAAAAAGACTGCCGACTACACTCGTTTCGGCTTCGACTGACGTTCAGACAGCTCAGACTGTACAGGACGCGTTCATGTCGGAATTTATGCGCGTCTACACGAACGACGATGTTATCGGCGTAGAGATAGGCGGGGCGCTCAAAAATATAATAGCGCTTGCAGCAGGCATATCCGACGGCATGGGCTACGGAGACAACGCAAAGGCGGCGCTCATGACGCGCGCAATGACTGAGATATCAAGGCTCGGCGTGAGTCTCGGCGCAGAAAAGCTGACATTCATGGGTCTGGCCGGCATAGGCGACCTCATAGTTACATGTACAAGCATGCACAGCAGGAATCGTCGCTGCGGCATAATGATCGGAGAGGGACTTGCACCTGATGAGGCTGTGGAAAAGGTCGGAATGGTCGTAGAAGGCATGTACACGACTGAAGCGGCTTACGAAATGTCGCGCAGGTACGATATAGAAATGCCTATCACAGAGCAGCTCTACCACGTTATAAAGGGCGAGGTCAGCGGCCCTGACGCAGTAAGAAATCTTATGCTCCGCCAGCGCAAGCACGAAGAAGATTAAAATAATAGTATAGATGTAAATGCATGAATGTATTTAGCAAAGCGTCCGTCACCGGACGAGCAGGATGATGAAAAATTTTAAAGCGCAGGCAGGAAACAACAGTAATATGTTATTTCCCGCTTGCCGCTTTGTTTGCTCTTTGAGCTACTCTTCTCTTGTAAGCGTTATATTCCTTAGGCGTATTCAGATTAAGGAACATACTCAGCTCAGGGTCGATGATGCGAACTGTATGCTCATCTATCACAGTAGATGATATATCATTCATAGTGATGAAACCGTATATGCCCGGCGTATGAAGCCCTTCATGATAGCATTCTGCGAGAGTATCTTCCAGAGCAGGGAGTATGTTTACCGAATAGAACGCATTGAATGATTCAAAATGCCCGTCAGCGTTTGAAGCGCATACGTCTGTGGTGAAGCACAGTGTCTGTTTCTTCAGAAATGCTGCGAATTCCATATTCATTACAGGCATGTCGCATGCAACTATGTATACATACTGGCTTTCGGCCTTGGTGAGTGCCGCGTGAAGGCCTGCGAGAGGTCCCATGCCGGGATATATGTCGCTGTACGTCCGTATGTCGGGAACATCCTCGTAAAGCTCGGGGGTATTGGTGATGACGAGTATATCGTCAAACTCAGTTTTAAGCTGTTTTATGTTGTTTTCGAATATGTATTGCTCATTTATCGTCAGGAGCTGTTTGTCAAAGCCCATGCGCGTAGATCTGCCGCCCGACAGTATAGCGGCTGTTCCGAATGTTTTCATTGCTGTTTGTACTCCGGTAAATTCTAGTGAATATTTATGTGAATTTGTGTATATTTGCGTACGACCTGCATGCTGGCAGATCACATCTGTTGCAGTTCAATGCGCCGCGCGATGCGGCGGTACGAACTATTGTAGCAATTCAGAGCTCTCACTTCAAGTGTAAATTAATACAAAAATACATGCATCTGTATACATAATACTGAATATTTATATTTTTTTCACAATAGTATACAGCATGACAAAACCGCTTATGTATTATTTATGTTTTTAATATACTTTATATTTTTTTGTTTAGTTAGTTTAAATAAAATTATTAAAACAACAGCATGCATTTGTTATAGAAAAATGCCTATAGAGGATAAAAAATGTTTGAAAATAAAAATATTGTCATACATGAAAGCTGTGAAGAATAAAATTATGATTGAATAAAATTTTATCAGTGCTAACATATATACAAAGCAAAACACCGTAGGGGTCCGCGAGGACCCGCTCCTGTAGAGTATTCGCAGTTCAGCGCATTCGGTATTTATTATTCGTATCTATTATTACTGCATGCGGCGAAGGGGAGGCGCGGAGGTTATTGCTTTGTAATTTTTTATGGGAGGTTTATTACCATGTTTACACCAGCTGAGGTAGCTTCAAATGTTATAGGTATAGGAAGAACGAAGGCCTCATTAAAAATTTACCAGATGCTTATGCTCGGGTTCCTTGCGGGTATGTTTATCGCCCTTGCGGCAGTAGGATGTAACACGATCTCATGTTCGATCCAGACTGCGAGCGTAGCGAAGTTCGTAGGGGCGGCGATATTCCCTGTAGGTCTTGCTATGGTGCTTCTTGCGGGAAGCGAGCTCTTTACGGGCAACTGCCTGATGATAATATCAGTGCTCGAAAAGAAGGTACGAGTTTATGAGATGCTCAAGAACTGGTTCTTCGTGTATATCGGAAACTTCTGCGGATCTGTATTCGTAGCAGCTCTCGTTTATTACGGCGGACAGTACGACCTTTTCGGCGGCGCGCTTGCCGTTGCTACTATCAAGGTAGCTGCGACAAAGGCTTCGCTCGACTTCGGAAAAGCGATAATTCTCGGTATATTATGTAACTTCCTCGTATGTATCGCCGTATGGATCAGCTTCTCTGCTAAGACTGTAGGCGCAAAGTTCGCAGGCATATTCATGCCGATCATGCTTTTCGTAGGCTGCGGATTTGAGCATAGCGTTGCCAACATGTACTACGTTCCTGCAGGTCTTTTCGCTGTAAGCGATCCTGATTACGCAGCGGCAGCGGCTGAAACAGTAACTAACATCGGAAATCTTACGTGGGGAAATTTCTTCCTGCATAATCTGATCCCTGTTACTATCGGCAACATCATCGGCGGCATGGTGCTCGTCGGCATGATGTACTGGGGCATATACCTGAAAGGCAAGGAAGCGAAGTAATAAGATAAAAAATAAATGCCTGCCCGGCAGGGCGTATGCAAAAAATACTCCTCATCGTTGTAAATGGCGGTGAGGAGTATTTTTTACATGAGCTTGGGAATATCTTTGAATTTTAAAGTATCGGTGCGGTATTGTAAGGCTGCTTGCCCGGTGACGGGCGCGCTGTATTTATGTATTCATTCATTAGATTATTATACATATAAAGTAATCCTTGCCTTCGTCGCTTATGCGCTGGAGCGAGCGTTTGACCTTGAACTGGAGCTCTTCAGGCACGCTGTTGAGCTTGTTGTTTATCTGGTCTGTCACCATGTCGTAGAGAGTCCGGCCGAATATATTCGTTTCCCAGATGCGGTCAGGATGCTCCTGAAATTCGTTGTTGAGGTATTTTATCAGGTCCTCGCTCTGGCTCTCCGAGCCGACTACAGGGGCGATCTCCGTTGTTATCTCCGTGCTTATGATGTGAAGGGAAGGGGCGTGAGCCTTGAGACGCACGCCGTAGCGGCTGCCCTGTCGGAATATCTCAGGCGGCTCGAGCTTCATTTCAGAGAGCTTCGGGCGGACTATGCCGTAGCCTGTGTTATTGACGCTTTCGAGAGCGTCGTGCAGCTTTTCGTGGGCTTTTTTCGCCTCGGAGAAGTCTTTTATGAGCTCAAAGAAATGGTGGTCGTCGCGCACCTCGCAGTCCATTATCTCGCTGAGCACCTGATAAAAAAGACCGTTTACGCAGGAGAGGTCTATAGTTACTTCGCCCGTGCCGGGGTCTGTTTTAATAATAGTCGCACCGTCTGTTATCTCGCCGTCGGCCAGGCCGACAACATTCTGCCTTATGTCGCGAAGCGTATTAATGCCGCTGCTCCAGTCGCGGACGAGGTCTATGATGTGTTTCTTTATGCGGTGCGAGATGTCGAGGCCTGTCACGAAGCCCGGAAGTGTGATATTTATCTGTGAAGCCGGGAACTGGTAAAGTGTGGAAGATATGATATCTCGTATGGTGTATTCGTCCATATTTATGCAGTCGGCGGGTATTACAGGGGCGTTCCAGCGTTCCTCGAGCGAGGCGGCGAGAGCGAGAGTTTCGTTGTCGTATGGCTTCGTGCTGTTCAGAACTATAACGAACGGCTTGTTTTCTGCCTGAAGCTCGGAGATTACGCGCTCCTCGGCGGGCTCGTAATTTGCACGGTCTATGTCGCCGATCGTGCCGTCTGTGGTTACAACTATGCCTATAGTCGAGTGCTCGGTTATTACTTTGTGCGTGCCGAGCTCGGCTGCCTTGTCGAACGGCATGGGTTCGGGCGACCATGGCGTTGATATCATGCGAGGCATCATGTCTTCTGTAGCGCCGAGCGCGCCGTCTACCATATATCCTACGCAGTCTATAAGGCGCACGTTGCAGTCTGAGCCGCCGTCGAGATGGAGCGTGACGGCCTCTGCGGGTATGAATTTCGGCTCTGTCGTCATGACTGTGCGGCCTGTTCCGCTCTGCGGAAGCTCGTCGCGTATACGAGCAGCCTGATTGGCGTCATCAACGAAAGGCAGTACCATAAGGTCGGTGAAGCGCCTGATAAATGAGCTTTTGCCCGTTCTGACGGGTCCGACGACTCCGAGGTATATATTCCCCGATGTCCTGTTTTTTATATCATTGTAGATATTGAAAGCGCTGTTTGTATTATTCATAAGAGTCCCCCTCGAATCATTGTTTTCTGCTTCTAAATGATATTCGTACATGTTTAGCAATAGAACAGAAATTATGATCTGCTGACAATGTATGAACGGAAAAGTCAGCAGAAGCGGTTATGGAGAGGTTTTGCTGACTTTAAGCAATGTGAAAAGTCAGCAATTTCAGAGATGTGCGGTCTGCGCCGATAATGATGCCCGCAGTCTTTCCGTCTGCCTTTGCTACAAGGTTATAAGTGTGCTAATGGGATAGTCGGCACGGCATATCGGGCAGAATCTCACGCGTCCGGCATCAGCCGTATCAGAAGCGCTGCCGGGCATATCGTCGGCCTGGCCGACGCAAGTATTTGATTTATTTATTTCATTAATATTATTATTCGCTGCCATAATATTTCTTCCTTGATATTTGTCTGTCAGGTTACGTTAAAACCATATAATATTGTATAATTGATGAAACGATAACAAAAGTATAAAATCATGATACGCCGGCGCAGGTAAGCGGCGGTGCGATATAAATGGCGGTTTTGTAAAATATGGAATATGTGTATATATTGAAATGCGGCGACGACAGTCTGTACACAGGCTGGACGAATGACATAGAAAAAAGGTTTGCGGCGCACTGCTCCGGAAAGGGTGCAAAATACACGCGCGGGCGGGGTCCGCTCACGCTCGTACATCTTGAATTATTCGATGACAGGACAGAGGCGCAGCGCCGGGAAGCTGCGATAAAAAAGCTTACACGCGCAGCGAAGCTGCTGCTCATATCGGGCGAAACGGGGAAGGAAGCAGCCGAAACCATAAAGCGAGTGAATGATAGCATGACAGCAGCAGAGCAGGTGAAAGGATAATTGAATGAACGCGTGCAAAAAATACATTTTGATGTGCGGAACTTAAAGTAATCACAGCGTGAAGTCCTTCATAAGATAGACAATGGAGGAATGTACGACTATGAAACATGAAATAAAAAACAGCGGTATGACTGAGCTGACTGTTAAAAAAGTAAATAAAAGGAAAATGATGATGGGGATATGTCTGGCGATCACAGTGGCTGGCGTCCTCATTTTTTTGTGCGTGGACAGGTCGGCGCGCGAGACTTTGGGAATGGCGGCGAGCGAATCGGTGGATGCGATGAATGTAATGATGAACGAGGACGCTGCCGTCACCGGCAGACGTTTGAGCGTAGTGCAGGCTGACGCCGACCCTGCGGAGAAGCTACCTGAAGCGCCCGGAGTTTCTGCGCGCGGCGCTGTGCTCATAGAAGGTGTGAGCGGAAGAGTGCTTTACGAGAAGAATAAAGATACTCATATGTATCCGGCGAGCACGACAAAGATCATGACGGCTCTGCTCGCTGTCGAAAGTGCGGAGGATGCCGATATAGAAGGAACGCCTGAGTCGGAGACAGAAGGATTCCTGAAGAAAAAGGTCAGAGTGCCTGACGAAGCTATAGGAGCCGAGGGCTCGTCAATATATCTGAAAAAGGGTGAGATGATAACTCTTGAAGATCTGCTGTACGGAATGATGCTGCGTTCGGGAAACGATGCGGCGCTTGCTGTGGCGGCTCTGACAGGTGGAAGTGTCGAGGATTTTACTGTGATGATGAACGAGCGAGCAGCGTCACTCGGCATGAAAAATACTCATTTCTGCAATCCGAACGGCCTTCAGGACGAAAAGCATGTATCCACTGCATACGATATGGCGCTGCTGGCGCGCGAGGCTATGAAGCATGATATATTCAGGCAGCTGGCAGGCGCAAAGGTATGGAATGCGTCGCGCGAGGGTACGGATAATTACAATTACTTCTATAATAAGAATAAAACGGTATTTCAGTATGAGGGCGCAACGGGGATAAAAATAGGCTATACAAAGGCTGCCGGACGCTGTCTCGTGGCATCGGCGCAGAAAAACGGAATGGAGCTCATAGCTGTAGTTTTAGACGACCCGAACTGGTTTCAGGATGCTTACGCGCTTTTTGACTACGGGTTTGCGCGCTATAACAATGTAAAGATATGTGACGCGGAAAAGGTGCTCACGCGCGTAAAGATAAATGACGGAGCAGCCCGCAGCTATGCGCGCATCGGAACGCGCGCGGCTGTTTACTGTCCGTCACATAAAGGGGAGAAAACTGATATAAGCATAGAGTACGACCTGCCGCGCGCCGCAGGCGCGCCTGTCAGCCGCTGGCAGCAGGCAGGAGAGATGCGGATATACTCAGGCGGCGAGTATGTGTATGCCGCGCCGCTTTATTACATGGAGGACGTGGACCGCGCCGCCTGACGGCCGCGCCGTCCTGCATAAAACGCGCCGCTTAACAGCAGCGCGGATCGCGCCGCTTAACAGCCGCGCGGCTTGCGCCGCCTGCCGGCCGCGCAAGCCCCATGGCGCCCATATCATAACAGCGCCTCCGTACACTTACACCCCGCAATGCGCCTGCCGTCATCCCCAAAGCAAGCGCAGGCCCCACAAACACCCTCTCCGCAAGACATTACAGAATTATTACTGATAGCAATTATTATATTTTTATTTTTATTTTTATTTTTATTTTTATTTTTATTTTTATTTCTGCTTTTTTTGACGACATCCGCAGCATCATTTACAAACCCCGTGCTCCCAAGGATAATATAAGCATCAAAGTTGTCGCTCTGTAATTTCATGTAAAATTCTTCACTTCGTCCGTCTGTTGCACCGGCAGCATCCTCAACAGCTCCATCGCCTGCAGTTCCATTATTTCCAGCCTTCATTCCTGAAATCGCAATACCGTCATCCAAGTATCCATCAACGATCTCACGCTCAGCCGCGCCAGCATCCAGCACAGCTATCTCAATATCATTATGCGCGGCAAGCAGCCCGCCGGCGGCAACAGCAGGTATAACGCCGGCACCCGCAGCGGCGATAAGTACTTTCCTGTCGCTGAGCCCGCGCGGCAGCCCCTTTATCCCGTTACGGTACGGGCCGCGCACGATTACCGCGCCTCCGGCGCGGCACTCCGCAAGCGCTTTAGTCTTTGCAGAAAGCGTCCTGAAGCATACAGTAACGATGCCGGCAGTGTGGTCCGCCTTCAGTACAGAAAGCGGCGTGTCATAATACCGCTCGCGCCCGTCAGGCCGTATGAAAAGATGGATCCCCGGGCTCATGCAGCCGAGCGCGAACCCGCGCCCGCAGTCAATGTCCATGATAACGAAGCTGCCGTCAGACGTAGCTTTCATGTCCGATATTATAAAGCTTTTTTCTGCGCGCGTGAGCGCGCGCTTCCTGTTATTCTGTATAAATTCATTGTACACGCACACGCCGGCCCAGTCGCAGCCGCATTCGTTCTTTCCCTGCAGACGGCTGCATATCAGGCAGTCACCCGTCTCAGCAAGCAGGCACGGGCAGTTTTCAGTAGCGGCGTCGGCGCATATGATCTTTTTGTTCTGCATTTCTGTATCCTCTTTTTCTTTTTCTTGAACCGGCACTGTGCGGTTGTGCCGTGCGGCCTTCATCTGCGCCGGTTCGGTAAAAGCTCTGAAAGAAATTCATATTTCCTGTTTGATTCATTGTATGCGTGCAGAGCAGTAAATGTGAGGCACGAATGAATGCTGTACGGATTCCAAGCTGCATAAGGCGGCATCTATTTTGTGATGCTAAATGATATTATATGAAAGTTGTAGCCAAGCATAAAAAAATGTTGTATACTTGAAATCACGTTGAAACTTCGGTGTTTTAATGAAGATACAATTAAAATATAAAACAAGAGGCGGGAAAATTGGAATCAAACAAGGATAATATGACTGAAAATATTACAGAAAATGTGAATGCAATAAAGTCAGGAGCGGCCGCAATGCCTGAGTTCGTAGGCACTACAGTCCTCGATACTATAGGGCTCGTAATAGCAAGCGTTGACGAGCATCTGCGCGAGAAGATGAAGATAAACGGGTGCTATAAAAGTGTAGGGATCATAAGCTCAAGAACAGGCGCAGCAGGCCAGATAACTGCCGTAGATGATGCAGTAAAGGCGACAAATACGGAGGTACTGTCTATAATGCTCCCGCGTGATACAAAGGGCTGGGGCGGACACGGAAACTATATAGTAATAGGCGCCGAAACTGTAGCCGACGCGCGCCGGGCAGTCGAGATAGCGCTCGAAAGGACGGCGCAGAATGCGGGAGAGATATATGTAAACGACGCAGGTCATCTGGAATTCGCCTTCTCAGCGTCAGCAGACCGGGCACTCAACATGGCATTCGGCACGCCTGTGGGACGCGCATTCGGATTCGTATGCGGCTCTCCGGCTTCCATAGGTCTTGTTATAGCCGATCTCGCAGTTAAGTCAGCAGATGTAGAAATAACGAAATACATGACGCCTGACGAAGGCACTAGCCACACAAATGAAGTAATACTTGCGCTTACAGGTGATACGAGTGCTGTACGTACAGCGGTCATGACAGCGAGAGACGCAGGCAGAAAGCTTCTCGGAGCTATGGCAGGAGAAGCTAAAAGCCTCGGCGAGCCGTACATACGCTAAAAGCGCGACACAGAAAATAAAAGAATAAAAATACAGAAACAAGAAAATATATGACCCCGTTCGGCATTGTGATATTGATATGTACCGAACGGGGTCTTTAAGATTTTTGAAATGCTTGATAAAATGTTTTATTGTTAATGAATTAAAATTTAATTTGCCATATGCTTAATATCCTCTACTTAATATTCTCCTTCATCCAATCAGAAAAAGCAGCAAGTCCCGCCTCGATCTCTTCCTTAGGATTACCAAATCCAAGCCTGAAATGGTCGTCCGATTCAAACGCGCAGCCCGGAACGAAAAGCACGCCGGCTTCCTCACGCAGGCGGTGGCAGAGCTCAGTAGAAGTCATATCAAAGTCAAACTTCACAAAACAGGTAGTAGCAGAGCTCGGCTTTACGTATGAAACATGCGGCTCGTCAGCTATCCATTTATCTATGACCGCAAGATTCTCGCGGCATATCTCAACATTGCGTGAAAGCACGGCATTACGGTTTTCTATAGCTATGGCGGCAAGCAGCTCGTCCATCTTGCCGACGCTGATTATATGGTAGTCGCGGTGCCTGTTTATATCGTCTATGACCTCGCGCGGACCTGCGACCCAGCCGAGGCGGAGCCCAGCGAGCGCAAAGGTCTTTGACATTCCGCCCGTAACGATAGCCTTGTCGTAGATATCTATGAACGACGGCGCAAAAAAGCTGCCGTCATCAGGTCTGCCGTCGTGCGAAAGACCTCTGTATGCCTCGTCGCAGAATATGTAAGCACCGCACTGCTCGGCTATCTCAGCGATCTCGCGCATCATCTCTACAGGCATTACCGCGCCTGTAGGGTTATTAGGATTATTCAGGCAAATGAGGCGCGTCTTGTCGGTAACAGCGGCGCGCAGCTCGTCTATATCAAGCAGCCAGCCGTTTTCCTCTTTCAGGCGCAGTATTGTAATGTCAGCGCCGATAGATTCAGGCAGCGAATAGAGCTGTTGATATGACGGCGATACAGCGATGACGTGGTCGCCCGGCCTTACGATAGTCGTGAGCACGAGCGAGTTTGCGCCTATCGTGCCGTGCGCTATAGTTATCCTGTCCTCAGGCACGTTTTTATAAAGCCAGCTGACAGCTCTGCGCAGGCGCTCCGAGCCGACGATCTCGCCGTAGTCGAGTGTGATATTCATAAGCTCCTCTGCAAGCTCGTCCCTGCGTCCCGTAAGCTCAAGAAGCCCGCCGACAGTCAGAGCATGCGGAAAAGTCTCCGAAAGGTTGTATTTACAGTCGTTCTCATACATGTTGAGCCACGCTTCAACATGAAAATCTTTTATATCCAATTATATTTCCTCCTGTTTATTCTGCTTGTATGCCGTGCCCCATTCCTCCATTGACTTTATGACAGGCCGCATGGATTCCCCGAGATCGCTGAGCGCGTATTCGACCCTCGGCGGCACTTCCGGGTAGACAGTTCGCGTTATGATACCGTCAGCCTCCATAGAGCGCAGGCTGTCCGTCAGCACCTTCTGGCTTATCCCGGCGAGGTCGCGCTTAAGTTCATTAAAGCGCCATGGCCGCGCAAGAAGATTACGCAGTATCAGCAGCTTCCATTTGCTTCCTATGAGCGCAACGGTAGTCGCCACAGGGCATGCAGGCATTTCTTCCTTTGTCAGCATATTTACCTCCTTAAACATATTTCAATAATACATGAAAACAAACATTTTGAGCGTCTGCTTTCCATCACTTTAAGATTGAAATCACTTAATGGTTCAAATATGAATGTTATATTCTAATTATATTATAACATCATAATATCCTGCAATAACATATACGAATAAATACGAATTTAATATGCAGCCGTAGGCGAGCGCCTTAAGGAAATATACAGCAAAGAATACCTGACGGAGGGAACGCCGGGCGTTCGGGCAACAGCTGCTCGTATCGCGCCCTGCAGACTACTCGTTCCCTTCAGGACATACGGGCGCGTCTTTTGCAGCAACCGCGGCGCTTTTCGCCCAGAAGAACAGGCTGTGGATACCGTCGCTCGTGCTGTCGGTCCTGATAAGCTTTTCGAGACTTTATCTTTACGTCCATTATCCGACAGACGTCATCGCAGGCGTTTTCCTCGGGACGATGATGGGACTGCTCGGCAGCGCCGCGGTGAATTTCATATGTAAGCGCTATTTCATAAGCTCAGGCAGAAGGTCGCTGTAATATTCGATCCTGCCGGACAATACATCATCATAGAAGTTCTGTTTCCAGTCAATGAAATCAATTGCTTCCTGAAGCTCAGCCATAGACCGGAGCAGGGCTTCTTTTTTTTCGTCAAGTATGACCTTGCGTTCGGGGATCGATGATTCGCCTTCAAGGCAGAGCGCAAGATATTTTTTCATTTCAGAAATGCTCATGCCGCATTTTTTCAGGCAGCTGAGGCTCTGTATCCATTTAATGTCATGATCGTCGAATACCCTGTAATTTCTGCTGTCGCGCTTGACGTTAGGCACGAGACCCTCATTGCAGTAAAATTTCAGATTTTCATACGCCATATCTGTAAGTTCGCATGCTTGCTTCATCGAGTACATAAAAAATTGCTCCTTTTTAGAAAAATTTTAAAAAAAATCGCTTGACCGGTAGAAGCTACCGACTGATAACATCATATCACAAACAGAAAAGCAGGACAATGAGCTGCAAATGAATAAAAAGTAAATCAGTTAATAAAATAAAGTTAAAAATATCAATATTTCAATAGAAAGGAATGGGTAAAATGAACAATTTCGTCTATGAGAACAAAACAAAAGTATACTTCGGAAAGGGCGGTGTCAAGGAAAACCTCTGCAGCCTGCTTAAAAATTACGGCGACAATGTAATGCTCGCTTACGGCGGCGGTTCGATAATGAAAAACGGCATATATGACGAAGTAATGTCTGTACTTAACGCTGCAGGCAAAAATGTTACCGAATTTTCAGGAATAATGCCCAATCCGACATACGAAAAAGTACAGGAGGGGGCGAGCCTGGCTCGCGAAAAGGATATAGACCTTATTCTTGCCGTGGGCGGCGGCTCCGTATCTGATTGCTGCAAGGTCGTTTCAGCTCAGGCGAAGCTTGACGAGGACCTGTGGGACATGCAGTATGTGAAGCACGCTTATCCGACTGAATTTATCCCGCTCGGAGTGATAGTTACCGTATTCGGTACAGGCTCGGAAATGAATAACGGCGCAGTTATCACACATGAAGAAAAGAAGATAAAGGGCGCGCTCTTCGGTGCTCAAGCTGATTTTGCGTTCCTCGACCCGGCGTATTCAATGTCTGTTCCGTTTAAGCAGGTCATCTCTGGCGCGTTCGATACGCTGAGCCATGCGATGGAAACTTATTTCGGAAAGCCTGACGCTAACAATCTGTCAGATGATATAAACGAGGCTGTTATGCGCAGCGTTATACGCAATATCAGAGTGCTTCTGAGCGACAGCGAGAATTATGAGGCTCGCAGCGAGCTTGCGTGGGCGTCATCGATGGCAGAAAACGGAATACTCAAGATCGGCAAGGTAACAGATTTCCAGGCGCACCAGATGGAGCATCAGCTCGGAGCATACACGGACTGTAATCATGGCGCGAGTCTGGCAGTTATACATCCTGTACTTTACCGCCATATCTGTAAGGACGGCGCAGAGCGCTTTGCGAGATTCGCGCGCAACGTATGGGGAGCAGAGGAAAAAGGTACGACAGAGGAAACTGCGCTTGCAGGCGTAGAAGCTCTGGCTGATTTTATCAGGGAAATCGGGCTGCCGACTTCGTTTAAGGAGCTCGGTATCGCTGACGACATCAACTTCAGAGAAATCGCTGAGTCGGTAAATATCACAGCAGGCTGCTGCAGGAAGCTCACGCAGAATGAAATATTTGAAATATTTAATGAATGCCGTTAAGTATGTTAATTACCGAAAAAGTTAAAATATTAATAAATGATAAAAGGAGGTCTTTTACATGAAACGTTTTAAAAAATTCGGTATCCTGCTTCTTGCAGGCGTGATGATCCTTTCGTTTGCTGCGTGCGGTCAGAATAATAATACACCGGCGCAGGGTCAGCCAGACCAGAGCGCAAGCGCTGATACACAGCAGCCGGACAGCTCTTCAGGCAACACAGCTGCAGGCAGCGGCAAGGTGCTCGTAGCTTATTATTCTGCTTCAGGCAATACAGCAAGAGTAGCTCAGGATATAGCCAATGCTGCAGGCGCGGATCTGTTTGAGATAACGCCGGTCGAGCCGTATACGTCTGATGATCTGAACTGGACAGACGACAACAGCCGCGTGAGCAGAGAGCATGATGACGAATCTCTCCGTGATGTAGAGCTGACTACTACAGACGTAGACAATTGGGATCAGTACGATACAGTGCTGATAGGCTACCCGATATGGTGGGGCATAGCTGCATGGCCAGTAAATAATTTTGTAAAGAATAACGATTTTACAGGAAAGACAGTAATACCGTTTGCTACATCGTCATCATCAGGAATGGGTCAGAGCGGCGACCTGCTCAAGGCTATGGCAAAGGGCGGAGACTGGCAGAGCGGACAGCGCTTCAGCAGCGGCGTGAGCCAGAGCGATGTAGCAGACTGGGTGAAAACACTCGGTTTTTAACTAAATCACAGAAAGGAATGGATATTACTATGAAAAAACTGAAAAAGCTTCTAACTTTGGTATTGTCGGCGGCTATGCTGCTGACTGCTGCGCCGGCTGCTTTTGCAGCAGATGGTGCTTCGGCAGGATTTACTGATGTGGCATCAGGCGCGTGGTATGCGCAGTCTGTTCAGTATGTCAGCGCTAACGGCATTATGAGCGGAACCTCTGCTTCGACATTCAGCCCTGAAAACACTATGAATCGCGCTATGCTCGCTACAGTGCTCTACAGAGCTGCCGGATCGCCTGCTGTTACAGGTGCGGCGTCAAGCTTCTCTGATGTGGCATCAGACGCATATTATGCTCCTGCTGTAGCGTGGGCGTCAGCAAACGGCATCGTATCAGGCTACGGAAACGGACGCTTCGGCTCGAATGATCCTGTAAGCCGCGCACAGATCGCAGCAATATTCTGGCGTTACGCGGGCTCCCCGGCTGCAGCAGCGGGACAGGACTTTGCTGATGAAAGCAGCATACCGTCATACGCAGCTCAGGCGGTAGACTGGGCGAGAGCAAATAACGTTGTAAGCGGAAAAAACGGAAATATTTTTGACCCTCAGGGAAATGCGAGCCGCGCTCAGGTGGCAGCCATACTTCGTAATTATCTGACTATGGACAATAAAGAGCAGCAGCCTGAACAGCCGGATAACAGCAAAAACGGAAAAGTCCTCGTAGCTTATTATTCTGCAACAGGCAGCACTAAGGCTGTAGCCGAGACTCTTGCAGATGAGCTCGACGCGGATATATTTGAGCTTACGCCTGTTACACCGTATACATCAGCAGATCTTAACTGGACTGTAGACGGAAGCCGCGTAAACCGGGAGCATGAGGACGAGTCGCTCAGAGACGTAGCCCTGACGCAGAATACACCGGCAAACTGGGATCAGTACGATACAGTGCTGATAGGCTACCCGATATGGTGGGGCATAGCTGCATGGCCAGTAAATAATTTTGTAAAGAATAACGATTTTACAGGAAAGACAGTAATACCGTTTGCTACATCGTCATCATCAGGAATGGGTCAGAGCGGCGACCTGCTCAAGGCTATGGCAAAGGGCGGAGACTGGCAGAGCGGACAGCGCTTCAGCAGCGGCGCATCTTCAGATACAGTACGTAACTGGGCTGACAGTCTTAATATAGGAAAGTAGAAAAGAAGACGTTAATATAGACGCTGTGGCGTTATTCTAACGCTGGGAGCAACTTATTAACGTAGACATGAGATAATGACATAATATCGCAATTGTGCTAAAATAGCATAAATGCAGCGCCGGGCTCTGCTCGGCGCTTTTTCATTTAAGGTATATTTTATCTGTAGATATATGTTATGCGTGAGACGTCGGGCAGCGCAGCCCGGACTCGCACAGGCATGTATATAATGGAAGGAAATAAAAATGGCAACAGCAAGGACGAAATACGGAATAGTATCGGGCATAGAAGAAACAGGCGGAGTGCATGCATTTCTCGGCATACCATACGCGAAGCCTCCTGTAGGAGAGCTGCGTTTCAGGCCGCCTCAGGAGCCGGAAAGCTGGCCGGGCGTAAAGGAATGCAAGTCATATGGCGCGCCGTCGCTTCAGTTAGTAACAGATAACCACAGGACTACGGCAAAAGTCCTCAGCATATCGGACGAGGACTGCCTGTACCTGAATATACGCACAAAAGCTCCGCTTGCCGCAGCAGAGATCGGCGCGGAAAATATGAATGAAGCGAAGGATGACGCGCCTGTAGACCGCGCAGCGAAGCTTCCTGTATACGTTTTCATCCACGGAGGCGCATACGAGACAGGCGGCGGAAATATGCGCCAGTATGAAGGCCAGGCCTTCGCGGAGGATGATATCGTTTACGTTAATATAAATTATCGCTTGGGTATATTCGGCGCTCTCGCTCTCGACACCCTGCGCGCGGAATCGGGCGTTACAGGCTGCCTGCAGGTGCTCGATGCGGCGCAGGCTGTGAAATGGATACACGAGAACATAGAAGCTTTCGGCGGCGACCCTGACAATATAACTATCGGCGGCGAGTCGGCGGGCGCGTTTACGACATCTGTGCTCATGTGCATGCCGGAGCTCAAGGGTATGTTCAGACGCTGTATACTCGAAAGCGGGAGCATCAGAGCGGGTATCGCATCTACATTCTACGGTCACGGAAATCCGCGCTCGGCAGTAGAGCGCAGTCGCAGCGTAATAGCCGATCTCGGCTGCGACGACACGCCGGAGGGAATTGAAAAGCTCAGAAATATTCCTGCGGAAGAGCTATTATATAACTGGCATTTTGACAAGAACGGCGAGCCGCGCGGCTTCAGTTCAAATCCTGTCCTTGACGGTCTGCTTTTCGAAGGCGATTGCATGCCGGATCCTCGCGTACAGACGCCGAACCCCGTAGATCTGCTTTTCGGATTCAATACGAACGAGGGAACGATGTTCGCCGACCCGGCGACTACAGCTGCCGATTACGAAGAAAAGCTGCGTATCATGTTCCCGGAGCACTGGCAGGAAATACTCGCAAAGTACCCTGTTGACGCGGAGCATACGCCGTGGCAGCGTCTTGCGGATATATATGGTCTGCAGAAATTCCAGGGAGCGATGCTCCCGTACGCCGACGTACTGGCAGAAATGGGAAATTCAGTATACGCGTATCATTTTGACTACATGACAGAGCGCCTGAGAAAAGAAGGACTCGGTGTAAGGCATATAGCAGAGCTTCCATTTGTATTCAACCGCTTCCTGAACGTAGTCGGCGCAGACGACGAAAAGGGCAACAAAATGTCACGTATCATGCACTCCGCATGGTCGAGCTTTATCAAAACAGGCGACCCGTCGCGCGGCTGGGAAAAATACACGCCGACAGCGCGCCGCGCGATGTGCTTCTCAGCAGAGGGCATAGTTTTCCGCGATATAGACCGCGTAGAAGAAATGCTCTGGCTCGACGGCCTGCTGAAATAATAAATAAGAGCGCGCGTCACCGCACAAACAGGCTGTCGCCGGGATACTGAAAGTTTTCTACAAAAGCCTTTCAGAATATATCCCCTCAAGTCCGTACCGTCTGACGCGGCGCTTTATCTCCTCAGGGTCTGTAGTATACAGGCCCTTTTCTTTCATCCTCTCAAAATATTCTGCGCCTGCAAAAGTATACCGTGTCTTGAGCCCTTCCTCTGACTCCATCTGCCGGTTAGCGAAGGCTATCAGGTCACCTGTGGCAAGCCCGCGCGGCAGCTCGAGCAGCGGCATTCCTTTTATGAGCCGCACGGCGTTGTGTCCGGCAAGGCTGCCTGTAGTTATCGCCTCTGTATGACCGACGAAAAGCCCTGATTTCTCGCCGCCGCAGAAAAGGTTATGTGCGCCCTTTACGCGCATGCAGTCGTCGCGCGGCGCGACAGACAGATACCTGATGGAGTTTCCCTTGCCGCCCGCGTAAGGGTCGGCGTAGCGGGCGTTCTCAAACCCCGGCACGAGCCGCAGCTTGTGAAGAGGAAAGAACGGCGTCATAAGCTTGGCGTATCCGGTATCAAGCAGTATGATGTTTTCAGCGTATTCATCAAGAGCGTACTGCTGGCAGACCTTAAGATTCAGCTTGTCGCGGTTTATGAGCTCCTTGTCGAGCGGTATTACGGCGACGCCCGTTTCATCTAACATGCGGACGATATCATCAGAAAGCGAAGCCTTTTCAAGCTTGCACGACCCGCTGAACGCCCCGAAAGCGCCGTCCGCGCGCTGCCCCATGATATCCTCGAGCCCGAGCTTCTTGGTTATGCTGACGCGCGGTCCGAACGCGGCGCAGCGCAGTATGCACATAGCGCAGCCCGACCCGTAGGTCAGGCAGTTTCCCATAGGACCTGTCGAGCCGGTCGTGTCTATAAACACATCGCCTGCGATAATTTCGCCGTCAGCCGTGCTGACGCTCTTTACGAGCTTCGTTCCGTCAGCCGTTTCTTCATGCTCAACGTCAGTCACGCGCGACATCAGATGTATCTCGATACCCATTTCCTGAACTAATTTCCTGACGGCAGGCTCGACCTTTATTACATCGTACAAGCTCGCGTGCTTATGCCCCGGAAAGTCGATGCCGCGATGCCGCGAGAGCCTGTCGGTTATCGCAAAAAGCTCGCTCGCACCCAGCGCGATGTTTTCCTCAGTACCGACAAACCGCCCGTTGTTTCTCATAATGCCGCCGACATTTCCAAGCCCCAGCAACAGATCAGTCTTTTCAATAAGGACTACGTCAGCGCCCGCCTTGCGGGCCGACAGCGCAGCAGCGATCCCCGACCAGCCGCCGCCCGTAACGACGACGCGGCGCTTTGCCGTGTATGCGCCGGGCGCATCCGCGCTTTTTAAAATATTAGTATTATTCATTACAGAAGCATTGATCTTAGGATCATTCATACAGAACCTCCGAATAATTACACGCCGCTGCGATCAGGATAAAACGTAACGGCACTGACATGGATAAAAATGTAAAAAATCACACAGGCTGCCGGGCAGCCCACAGCTATTGTGCATTACTTCATAATATAATCATATTGACGGCGTGCAGAAATTGTTACCCATATTTTCACGGGCAAATGTACATGAAAAGTAAAGAGCATGTGGCAAACGCAGCAGATACATGTTAAAATAAGAACAAAAAATAAATCAAAGAAGGAAAAAATTATAAAATGAGACTCAACAAATACATAGCTCACTCAGGCGTATGCTCCCGCAGAAAAGCCGACGAGCTCATAGAGCAGGGCAAGGTAACAGTAAACGGCGCAGTCGCGCAGACAGGCTACGACGTAGTCGACGGCGATGTGGTCGCAGTAAACGGCAGCCCGATAAAGCCGGAGAAGCGCCTCGTATACTACATGCTGAACAAGCCGACAGGCTACATCACGACAGTTGACGACGAGCAGGACAGGCCGACAGTAATGGACCTCCTCGACGAGATAAACGAGCGCGTCTACCCGATAGGCCGCCTCGACTACAACACATCAGGCATGCTCCTGCTGACAAACGACGGCGACCTCGCATTTAAGCTCACTCACCCGAACCACAACGTTTTCAAGACATACGTAGCAGAAGTGGCAGGCTTCCTGACGATAGCGGAGGCCAAAAAGCTCGAGCGCGGCGTAGACATAGGCAAACACATCACAGCCCCTGCGCAGGTCGAGATCATCAGCCAGTCAGACTCGACATCGGTAGCCCAGATAAAGATCTCAGAAGGCAAAAACCGCCAGGTCAGAAGGATGTTCGAAGCAGTAGGCCACAGAGTCGTAGCACTCGAAAGAACAGCCATAGGCAACATGAAAATGGCGCACCTGAGACAGGGTCAGTACAGAAAGCTCTCGCACAACGAAATAGAGTATCTTAAGAGCCTGTAAACACAGCACGAATCCGCTCCGCTGGGCCAACCCTGCGTCCGTCACCGGACAAGCTAACATGTAAAAGGCGCTCCGCGCAGCAGTAAAACCAGTAAGTTAAGAAATAAATAAGGAAAAGAATAAAGTCAGTTAAGTATCTACAAAAGGAGAGATGAAACAATGGGAGAAGAAAAGAACAATCTTATAGTAAAAACCACAGCGCTTGTTATGGACATAGTTTCATCATACATTAATGAAGGCGATTTCGTCATGGACTGCACCATGGGAAACGGAAACGACACGCTTTCGCTTGCCAGACTCACAGGCGCAGCAGACGGAGCAGAGGGCGCCCTCGTATACGCGCTCGACGTTCAGGACAGGGCGCTCGAAAAAACATCAGAGCTTCTCGCAGAAAACGGCATAAAAGACCCTGGAAGCAAGAACATACACCTTGTAAAGGATTCACACGTAAACCTTGCCAGGTACGTAGAAGCAGCAGGCAGACAGCCTTCAGCCATAGTATTCAACCTCGGCTTCATGCCGGGTCAGGATAAATCAATACTTACATCTATAGACACTACGATGCAGGCAGTAGAAGCAGCGCTCGACAACATCATGGAGGACGGTATCATATCTGTAGTAACATACTGCGGACACCCTGAGGGCAGAGAAGAGCACGACAAGCTCATAGAATACTTCACAGCGCTTCCGTCAAAAAGATATCATGTCGCGTTTTTCGACATGATAAACCAGAAAAAAACAGCGCCTTCAGTTTTCTTCGTTACAAGAAAAAAGAGAAAAAAGAAAGCAGCGCCTGCGGCGCAGTAACCGCGTATGCGGACCGGGCCGGGTCCGCGCGTAAGTCGGCCCGCAGAAGGCCGATCAGATAAGAATGACCGGAAAGAGCAACCGGCGTGAAACAGGAGGAAAAAGAGTGGATACGACAGAAGAATTAAGAGAAAAGCTGAAAGCCATACTTTCAGACAGAGCCGCCGACGGCGAGCAGCCAAAAGGCGACATCCAGGTCCTCAAGCCGAAATTCATAGATTACGATGAAGAAGGCTGGCTCACAGTAGAATTTATTCCGCAGGAATGGCAGCAGAACGGTATAAACGTAGTACAGGGCGGCATACTCGGCTACATGCTCGACTGCGTATTCGGCCCGTTCGCATATACAGTTTCAGGCGGTAAAATGTCAGGTACGGTAAACATGGCAACAAACTATCTGCGCCCTGTAATAGCCGACGGCCGCAGCATCCGCGCAAAGGCTCGCTTGCTGACAAACTCGAAACGTATGATGCACGCCGAAGGCATACTCTACAACGCTGACGGAAAGATCGCAGTTACAGCGTCTGCGAACCTGATGAAAAGCGTGTAAAATAATAAATATTATTTTATGAATTAAAAAACAACGGAATATTGATAAAAGTAAGAGGCTGCCATGCGGAAATATGTGTGGCAGCCTCGTTGTGTACAGAGGTTTATTTATTCTTATAATTATCTATATCAAGTAATATCCGATAAAGATGCTCCTGATCACTTATGCTTTTGCAGGAAAAAAATTCATAGCATTTAAGAGGAATACTTTCACCTGAATATCCGTCTTCCAGTTTTTCAAAGAGCTGAGAAAGAGGAATTTTCAGCGCAGACGAGATTTTTTCGACGCTTTCCAATGTAGCGTTCTTCTCTCCGCGCTCCAACTGCCCGATGTATGTCGGATGGCAGCCGGACAGCTCTGCAAGCTTTTCCTGACTTAATTTCTGTTGTGTTCTATAGTTACGGATACGCTGTCCGATGAATTTTGATATTTCACTCATAATATCCACCTCTGATAATACTCTATGAATATTATTATTATTTTTCCACAGTCTATTAGTATTTTTTATTGCGTATTACAGACTATAAGTATTATAA
>CAVGAH010000021.1:0-25148 GCA_963627215.1 bacterium
TTCATTTCTGGTTACCTCCTAAATTTTTTCTGTCTGCTTGCTTTGGAACACTTTGTAAGTGTTTTCCACTAGACCTTCCGGCGGGAACCGGATGCGGCGGCAGCTCCTGATGCAGTATTCTTTCAGCGACATTCCGTGTGATCCTCTGCCCATACGCGCAAGCCCTCCCTCCTGTCCGTTATGGTCTATTATACCAGCCCCCCCCCCCTAAAATCAAGGCAATCCGGGAGGTCGCCTCACCTCACACACATAATTTTTTATATAAAAAATATCGCATAAATGAAAAATCGCCGGAGCTGTCGGCCTGTATCGGTCGAGCAAAAGCTCCGACGGTTTGATCGTTACTTATCTTGCATATATCAGTTATCAGCGTTTAAAACAGCGCTGCCACGACGCCGCGTGTGAGGCATGTGACTATGGTCGCTGCGATGAGCACGCCGAGGGTTATCGATGGCATAGCGCGCTTCAGGCGCATATCCAGTATGGCTGCGATGAGCGCGCCTGTCCAGGCTCCTGTGCCGGGCAGCGGGAGCGCTACGAAAAGGCACAGTCCGAACGTCTGGTATTTTATTACATTTTTGCTTTTCAGGTGCGCTTTCTTTTCAAATTTCTCAACGAGCGCGCGCGGTCTGTTGTACTTGCGCAGCCAGTCGAATATGTGTCGTATGAAGAGTATTATGAACGGTACCGGCAGCAGGTTTCCAAGTATGGCTGCTACCGCCGTGCTGACCGGGTCGAGTCCGAGCGCCGTTCCGAAAGGGATGCCTCCCCTGAGCTCAACGACAGGCGCCATCGACATAAGGAAGG
Organism: bacterium; assembly: GCA_963627215.1. Lineage (GTDB taxonomy): Bacteria > Bacillota > Clostridia > Peptostreptococcales > Anaerovoracaceae > CAKQOE01. The sequence goes on from CAVGAH010000021.1 coordinate 808, forward strand.
TCAGCAGGACTTTGCCGATATAGTCTGCTTCTAATATTGCTAACATCTATACTCCGATCTTTTATACAAAATGCAGTAATACAGCCGCGCGTCCCGCGCCGTCAAGGTCGATGCAGACTGTATCGCCGCCGGCCTGTACATATGCGTGGCGGTCGGCCACCTTTACATTGTTGCCGTCAGCTTCGTATCTGATGATATCGCCGCTGAGCGCGTTCATGAACGTGTCCGGCGTGTCTATAACGTCATAGCCTCTGCCGTCGCGGTGGAAATGCATAGGGATCATGAGCTTTGCGCCTGTCGCTTCTGCGATATGCGCCGCCTGAACGCCGTCTATAGTATAGAAGCCGCCGACAGGTATCATAATGATATCTGCGCCCTTTACTGCATCAAGCTGCTCGTCTGACAGCTCGTGGCCGAGGTCGCCGAGGTGCGCCAGGCGCACGCCGCCTGCTTCTATTATCGTTATTTTATTCCTGCCTCTGAGGGCGCCGCCCTCCGGGTCGTGGAACGTGTCTACCGTAGTTACCCTGAACGGCGATCTGCCCGGCTGTGCGATGATCCTTACCGCGCCGAAATATCCATGATCGTCGTGGTCATGGCTCGCGTACACCTCGCCTGCTTCAAGCGAGAGCTCCGGGTAGCCAGGTACACCTTTGTAAGGGTCGATGACTGCTGTATGCTCGCCGCATGCGAATTCAAAGCACGAATGTCCTCTCCAGGTTATCTTTAAGTCTTCCATTTTATATCATCCTTATTTAACGCTATGTGAAATACAGTAATGCGCGGCTCTTTCCGGCCGCCCGGCGGCCCCACACCACTGCATGATCTATTCATTTATTTTTCAAGAAACGCCTTGTAGCCCTTGTACGCCATGTAGATGTCGTACTTGCTGGCAGACTCGTAAGGCGAGTGCATAGAATGGATAGGCACTCCGCAGTCGAGCACGTCCATGCCTCTGTTTGCGAGGATGTATGCGATAGTTCCGCCGCCGCCCTCGTCTACCTTGCCCATCTCTGATGACTGGCATGTAACGCCTGCTTCCTTGAACACGCCGCGGACGTAGCCGACGAACTCTGCGTTTGCGTCAGACGCGCCTGATTTGCCGCGCGCGCCTGTGTATTTCTTGAGGCTGATGCCCTTTCCCATGAACGCTGCGTTGCGCTTTTCCATTACCTCAGGGTAGTTAGGGTCAAATGCCGCCGTAACGTCTGCTGAGAGCGCTCTTGATGCTGAAAATGTCCTCTGCAGCGCGTAAGGGTTGACGATACCTGTTTTTTCCAGAATATCCATCAGAAAAAGCTCGAAGTTGTGCGATTCCATTCCTGTGTTTCCAACACTGCCTATTTCTTCCTTATCTGACAGTATGCATACCGCTGTTCTTTCAGGCGCTTCTGCGGCCTTTGCCATTTCTGTGAGCGCTATGAATGACGGATAAGCGCATACTCTGTCGTCCTGACCGTATGCTGCTACCATGCTGCGGTCTATGCCAAGCGAGCGCGCCTTTGAGGCAGGGACTGCTTCTATCTCGGCGCTTCTGAAGTCTTCTTCTTCCATGCCGTATTTTTCCTTGAGGATGGCGAGTATCGCTGTCTTTACAGGGTCGCTGTCGGCGTCCTCTTCAGGCATCGAGCCGATAAGGATGTTGAGGTTTTCTGCCGGAACGCCCTCTGCGAGCTTCTTTGCGTTCTGCTTAGCTGCGAGGTGCGGAAGCAGATCTGTTACGAGGAATACAGGGTCGTTTTCGTCCTCGCCGATCTTAACGTCTACTACTGTGCCGTCTGTGAGCGCTACTACTCCGTGGAGTGCGAGAGGAACTGTAGTCCACTGGTATTTCTTGATTCCGCCGTAGTAATGAGTCTTGAGCAGTGCGAGGCCGCTGTCCTCGTAAAGCGGGTTCTGCTTGAGGTCGAGTCTCGGCGCGTCGATATGGGCGCCTACTGCGTTGAAGCCGTCTGTGAGCGGCTGCTTGCCTATTACTGCGAGGTAGATCGACTTGTTTTTGTTTATGCCGTAGACGCAGTCGCCCGGCTTGAGGTCGGATGCAGCATTAATATTTTTGAATCCGGCTGCGTCAGCCATGCTGACTATAGTCTTTACAGCTTCTCTCTCTGTTTTTGCTTCGTCGAGGAATTTCATGTAGCCCTCGGCGAAGTCCATGATCTCTTTTTTGAGTTCAGGAGCTGCGTCCTGCCATGTTGAATTCGCTTTCTTCTTTTCGTCTTTTGATCCTTCTGCAGCTGCTTCTGCTGCTTTTTCCATTTCTGACATTTTTTATCCCCTTTCCGTTTTTATTTATTTTATGATGCCGGCCGGAGGCCTGTGGGCGCAACAGGCAGCGTTGCTGCCTTCCTACGTCCGCTGCGCGGACTACGCTGTCGCATTTTACAATGCAGCCAAGGCTGCGTAAAATGCGCGGTGACGCGCGGGAAGCTTTGCGGCGCAGCCGTTTATTACGTTATTAATATTCCGGGTCTATGACTACTGTGTCGCGTGTTTCGAGCGCTGACCGGATGAGCGCTTCCACGTCGAGCTTTGATTCTGACTCGAGTATTTTTTCCAGCTTTGGCTTTGTTACCGGGTGCTTCGGCAGGAATACCGTGCAGCAGTCCTCGAACGGCTGGATGGAAGTCTCGAATGTTCCGATCTTCTGGGCTATCTCCATGATGTCCACCTTGTCGAACGCTATGAGCGGTCTCATGACAGGGATGTCTACAGCGTTGTCTGTAACGACGAGGCCCTGTACTGTCTGGCTGGCTACCTGTCCGATGTTTTCGCCTGTGATGAGCATGTCGCAGTGGTTATGGCGCGCTACTCTCTCGGCGAGCTTCATCATGAAGCGTCTTGAAAGGATAGTCATTTCGTCCTCAGGGCAGTGCTCGCCTATCGCTTCCTGGATTTCCAGTAAATTTATGGAATGGACTTTTATGCGCCCGCAGTAGCCTGCTACGATGCGCGCCAGATCATGCACCTTGTCGCGCGCTCTTTCGCTCGTGTACGGATAAGAATGGAAGTGAACGGCCTCTATCATCATGCCGCGCTTTGCCATCATCCATGCTGCTACAGGGCTGTCTATACCGCCTGAAAGGAGTATGAGACCCTTGCCGTTCGTGCCGAGCGGAAGGCCGCCGAAGCCTTTTATCTTATCGGCGAATATGAACGAGCCTTTCTTCCTGACGTTCACGTACAGTACGCAGTCAGGGTTATGCACGTCTACCTTGAGGACCTTGCACGCCTTGAGGACGGCGCCGCCGACTTCCTTTGCGATGCGCGGTGATTCCATAGGGAACGTCTTGTCCGCGCGCTTTACTTCTACCTTAAATGTCTTTATATCGCGCTTGTTCATCAGGTCGAGCATGTATTCGCCCGCCTTCTGCTCTATGGCGCCTATCTCAGACTCTACTTCTACAGCGTGGCTGACTGACGCTACGCCGAATACCTTTGAAATGTCTGTGATGACTGCTTCAACGTCGTACTCCGCAGGGGTGTGTACGAATATAAGGCCTTCCCGGCGCTTTACCTCTGCGCTGTCGTACTTTTTGAGCGCCCTTACGATGCGCTGAACGAGCACCCGCTCGAAATACGGCTTGTTCATCCCCTTAAGAGCGACCTCGCCGCACCTTACTATAAATGTATTCTTTTCTTCCATGTATTGGATTCTCCTTGCAATATTCAATAATGTATATTTAAAGCTTAGCAGAGCACTGACAAGCTCGCTTGATCAGTGCGGCGCGTATTTTTACTTATCTTAACGCTTACAGCCTTTTTTGTTCGCAAGCCCAAGCATCCTGCGGTTGCTCGCGACTGCTTTTTTGAGCTTTTCTATCGTATAGTCTATTTCTTCTATTGTATTGTACGGCGAAAGGCTGAAGCGAACTGCACCCTCTATCTCGTCAGGCGTGAGCCCCATAGCCGTCAGCACATGGCTGCCGCCCTTTTTGTGTGACGAGCACGCTGATCCTGTCGAAACGTATATGTCTGACTGCTCGAGCATGTGAAGCAGTACTTCTCCTCTCGTACCGGGGAAGCTGATGTTAAGTATGTGCGGCATACAGGCTTTTCCTGCATTTACCGGACTGTTTACCTTTATATCGTCTATTTCAGACGTAATTCCCGTAAGCAGTCTGTCGCGCAGCTCTGTCACTTTCCTGTAATTATCTGACATATTTTCAAAAGCTGCGCCTGCAGCAGCGCCGAAACCGGCTATGCCCGGAACGTTCTCAGTTCCTGAACGCATGCCGTGCTCCTGACCGCCGCCTATCAGATACGGCGGCAGATGGAGATCCTTCCTGACGTAAAGCAGGCCCATTCCCTTAGGTCCGTGTATCTTGTGCGCGCTGGCGCTCAGCAGGTCTATATGCGATGCGTCTGCGTTTACAGGTATCTTGCCGTATGACTGAACGGCGTCGCAGTGGAATACTGCCTTTGACGACTTCTTTTTTACGAGCGCGCCTATGTCGGCTATCGGCTGTATCGCGCCTGACTCGTTGTTTGCGTGCATTACTGAGACGAGTATCGTATCATCGTTTATTGCTGATGCGAGCTCGTCCATGTTTATAAAGCCGCGCTCATCAACGCCTATATACGTTACCTCCGCGCCCTGCTGCTTCAGGCGCTTGAAGCACTCGAGCACTGCAGGGTGCTCTATCTCAGTCGTAATTATATGATTGCCCTGACGGCGCAGCATCATGTATGCGCCGAGTATGGCAGTATTATCCGATTCTGTGCCGCCTGATGTGAAATATATCTCGTCTTCTTTAGCGCCCGCTGCGGCTGCGAGCTTTTTTCTGGATGCTTTTACCACCTTTTCAGAATTTACACCTAAACGGTGTAAAGAGGACGGGTTCCCAAATGAATTTTCTGCTGCGTCGATCATGGCGCGCGTTACTTCCTCGCTCTGGCGCGTCGTCGCGCTGTTATCAAAATATGCGAGCATGTGTGTTTCTTTTCCCCCTTGTAATACGAACGTAGGGGCGGCCTGCGGCCGCCCCTACAGACGATTTTTACTGCTTATTATTTCGCTATTTCGCGTATTCTATAGCGCGTGTTTCTCTTATTACGTTTACCTTTATCTGACCAGGATACTGAAGCTCGCTCTCGATCTTCTTGCTGATCTCGCGCGCGAGCATTGGCAGCTCGTCGTCAGACTTTTCTTCAGGTCTTGCGATGATCCTTATCTCACGGCCTGCCTGGATAGCGTATGACTTTTCAACGCCCGGCGTTGTGTTTGCGATCTCTTCAAGCTTCTGGAGTCTGTTGATGTATGTCTCCAGAGTTTCTCTTCTCGCGCCGGGTCTTGCTGCTGAAAGTGCATCGGCTGCAGCGATGAGTACCGCTTCAAGGCTCTGAGGCTCGTAGTCACCGTGGTGTGCTGCCATGCCCCAGACAACAGCCTCGTTCTCCTTGTACTTTCTGAGGAGGTCGATACCGATGTCAACGTGTGTTCCTTCAACTTCATGGTCGATAGATTTACCGATATCATGAAGCAGACCTGCTCTCTTTGCGAGCTTCGGATCGAGTCCGAGCTCTGAAGCCATAAGGCCTGCGAGGTGAGCGACTTCAACTGAGTGCTGGAGCACGTTCTGGCCGTAGCTCGTTCTGTATTTAAGACGGCCGAGCAGCTTAACAAGCTCAGGATGCAGGTTATGTATTCCGACATCGAATGTAGCCTGTTCGCCGGCTTCCTTGATGGAATTGTTGACTTCGCGTGTTGCCTTTTCTACTGTTTCCTCGATACGAGCCGGATGTATACGTCCGTCTACGATGAGCTTTTCGAGGCATATCCTTGCTATTTCTCTTCTTACAGGGTCGAAGCATGAGAGGATGACTGCTTCCGGCGTATCGTCTATGATAAGGTCTACGCCTGTTGCTGTCTCGATGGCTCTGATGTTTCTGCCCTCGCGGCCGATTATCCTTCCCTTCATTTCATCGTTTGGAAGGTTTACTACTGAAACTGTTGATTCAGCTACCTGGTCGGCTGCGCAGCGCTGGATAGCGCCGATTATTATTTCCTTAGCCTTCTTGTCGGCCTCGTCCTTTGCCTTTGATTCTATATCCTTTATCATTATAGAAGCGTCATGGCGGACTTCCTTTTCGAGGCTCTGCAGGAGGATGGCCTTTGCTTCCTCTGCTGTGTAGCCTGAAATTCTTTCGAGCTCCTTCATCTGCTTTTCGATGAAGCCGTCGAGCTCTTTTTCCTTGTCGATGAGCGTATGCTCTCTATTCGTTATGCTTTCTTCTTTTTTCTCGATGTTGTCGAGCTTTCTGTCGATAGACTCTTCCTTTGAGAGTATGCGCTTCTCGAGTCTGTTTATCTCGTTTCTGCGGTCTCTTACTTCCTTGTCTACCTCGCTGCGCAGTCTGTGCGCTTCTTCCTTTGCTTCTATCGTTATTTCTTTCTTGATGGTATCAGCCTGAGCCTCAGCGTCGAGAATGATGTTTCTGGCTCTCTGTTCTGCTGAGCCTATAGCTTTCTCGGCTACCGATTTTCTCATTATATATCCGATCAACGCGCCCGCTGCAAGGGACACAATAACGGCAATAGCTACAATAATTACTGTTTTGATGACATTCACCTCCGTTGATTGAAATGTTTGATTTCTTCTTTTTCTTTCTTTTTTTCTCTTTTTTACTTACTTGCTTTACTCTTTTTTCTTTTCTCTCCGAATCTTTTCTGTATCACGCCGCAATGGGCTTATATAACGCATGCTCCCGCATGCCCGCCGTCCGGTGACGGACGCTGAGCTTCAGACATTTGTGCCGTATATTTGGCATAGGCATATCTTCATGGTTGAAGCATTTTCTATTATTACTGCGCTTTGGCGACGCATACTGTAATTCTTTAAAAAATGTTTAAATTGTAAATCGTATTTCTTAATTAATAAGCATAAAACGAATTAGATGTTGATATACGCATCCTATTTATATTATAATGATTTGGCTGAATTGTCAAGGAATCAGAGGGGGTGACAATAATTAATTACTTTAGAGAATCGTTAAAAAATACGGATAAGATCCTCGCGTTCCTGCCGGTCGTTTTTGCGGTCATAAGCATTACAATGATAGGGAGTACGGCGTATGAGGATCATTTCGTTATAAACAGAGACATCATAGTGCAGTTCATCGGCTTTGCGCTGGGTGCTGTATTTATTTTTTTACTGATGTTTATAGATTATGAGCAGTACAAGAGTATTTCAAAAATAATGTACGTGATGTGCATCGGTCTGATACTTCTGGTATACACGCCTCTCGGCGTTAAGAGCTTCGGCTCGCGCGCGTGGATAAATCTCGGTGTTACTACAGTGCAGCCGTCGGAGTTCGTAAAGATACTTTTTACGCTCTGCTATGCGAAATACCTGGACGAGCACAGATACGACCTGCTGAAGTTCAAGGGACTCGTAAAGGCGTGCCTGTATCCGGCTCCTATCGTCATACTCGTAATGAAGGAGGACCTGGGAAACGCGCTCGTTTTCATGTTCATGATGATCGTTATGATATTTGTCGCGGGCGTCGATTTCAAGCTTTACATGAAATGCGCAGCAGCTGCTATCGCATCTCTGCCTGCAATTTACCCGTTTTTGGCTGACCATCAGAAAAAGCGTATATACTCGTTCATACACCCTGATGCGGATCTGTCGGGCGACGGTCTGCAGGTGTGGCGTTCAAAGATAGCTATCGGCTCCGGCGGACTTAAGGGCGAAGGGCTTTTCCAGGGTACGCAGAAAGCTCTCGGAAATATCCCTGTTGCGAAATCAGATTTTATATTCGCCGTTATCGGCGAAGAGCTCGGCTTCATCGGCGGCGCTGCCGTCATCGGCATTTACGGACTTTTTATCTACAGGATAATAAAAACTGTAGACCGCGCGAAGGATCTTTACGGCATGCTTATCGCTGCGGGATTCGGCGCAATGTTCTTCTTCCAAATATTCGAGAACATCGGTATGACTATAGGTATAATGCCTGTTACAGGTATCACGCTGCCGTTCCTCAGCTGCGGCGGTACTTCGGTAATGGCAAATATGATATCGCTCGGCCTTATAATCAACGTCGGCCAGCGTTCTAAGGTCATCAATTTCTAAGTATTCTGTTCTGACCGACCGGCTTGTGCCGGTCGGATTTTTTTATGCAAACAGTCGCTTTCTGTTTTTACGAAAAGCGGCTGCCCGCGCGGACAGCCGTTTTTGTATTTTTGTATCTTATTACGAGTTCGATTTTATTTAACGATTTAATTTTTAATTTTAGTTGAATATCTTTTCAACTATCTTTTCAAAATTTTTCTTTATATACGTATCGTTCTTACAGACTACAGGCACGCCCTTGTTCATGGCGATATGTATGTTTACGTCGTCCTGTATGACGCCGATTATGCGTGCGCGCAGCGAGTCCGATATCTCTGCTATCGTCGGGAAGAAGCCTGTTTCAGCGCACTCGCTCGTCACACGGTTTACGAGTACGCATCTGTTTCCTACGCCCATCTCGTTCAGCTTCATGTCTATCATATCTGCAGCTCTCACTGAAACGTATTCTTGCGTCATTACTATGACTGCGTTGTCAGCAGGTGCTACAGCGGTCTTCCACTCTGCGGCGAGGCCTCCCGGCACGTCTATCACTATATGATCGAATTTTTCTGCAAGCATGCCGCACAGCTTTTTCATATGCGTCCCGTTTATTTCTGCCTTTTCGCTGTTCTGTGACGCTGACAGCAGATACATTGCGTCAAATCTGTCATCACGCACAAGCGCCTTTCCTATGGCGCACACGCCGTTTATTACATCAGCAAGATCAAATATAACATAATTTTCCATACCAAGACATATATCGAGATTACGCAGTCCTGCGTTCATATCTATAAGCAGCACACGCTGACCGTCCATGGCCAGCATTGCTGCAATATTTGAAGCGACCATAGTCTTGCCGGAGCCGCCCTTTCCCGATGTTACGGCTGTTATTTCACACATTTTTTCATAAACTCCTTATCCTTACCGGATCTTTATCTTTCCCAAAATATTATTTTAGCACTGTTTACTGTTCTATTCAACAAATGAAGTTTCTCCGTCAGTATAATCGCTGTATACCTCCTGAAGCTCCATATATTTTCCTATTATCTCACGCGCTACAGGACCTGCATAACCGCCTGAGCCGCCCTGGTATATCAGGACTGCGACCGCTATCTGCGGGTCTTCTATCGGAGCGTACGCTATGAACCATGCAAATGCATCGTAGTCACTCTTGTACGCGTCTATCCTCTCTGTGGATACGCCTGCAAGATTTATAACAGCGCGGCGAACCGCTGTACTTTCTGATTTATATATATCAGGCTCTTCACGCATGAGACGCTTCATTTCAGTTTCGACCTGATCGAATGTCAGACCCGGAGCTATGCCCGAAAGATGCTGCTTTATATACTCGACCTCGTCAGGCGGATTTATCTTACCTGACTTCTGAGCCGAGCCTGTCTTTGCCGCAACGTTGTACGGGAAGCTTCCGAAAACGCCTCTGCCTGAGCCTTTTGAGCCCTGCGCTACGAGGTGCATGCCTTCTCTTACTACTTCATAGGCGTCAGGATTTGAATTCTTGACCTCTACACCAGGGTCTTCTGCATTTTCCTGACCCTCCACCGACTTTGTGAGCGTCAGCTTATGAAGCACGCCGTCGTTTGCGAGCGCTGCCGCGTATCTTGCCATCTGTACAGGAGTATACGCGTTTTCACCCTGACCGATGGACAGGTTGAATGAATCGCCCACGCCCCATTTAGCGTTTGAGAAATAATCGCTTCTTATCGTGTCAGTGAGCTTATCGAGCTGATCGTCGAGAACGCTCATATTCTTTAATCTGTTATAAAGCTCTGCGCGCTTAGGCTTTTCGTCAGCCCAGCTGACTATAGTGTCGAGCGTTTCATCGAGCTTGTCCTTGTCATCTACGAGCTCCGGCTTGAAATACTTTGAAGCGTTGAGCTTCAGCATGTATTTCAGAGAATTTTTTATGCTCGCAGTTTTCTTTTCCTCGCTCGGAACGCCTGCTGCTGATTCTGCAAGCTCTATACCTGTTTTCTGACCGAGGCCCAGCTGCTCTGCATAATCCATTACCTTGCTTATATTCATATCTATGCCGAGGCTGTGACCCGCATAATAATCATAGCCTGAACCTACATCATAGAAGAAGTAGTTGCATGATACTTCCAGCGCATGCCTTACATCAAGGTAACCATGCTTTGCGCCGTGATGCGAGTTCCATATCCAGCAGCCGAACGATCTTCCGCCCATTATGATCGCGCCGTTGTCGTACAGCTGTCTGTTTGGATTCAATCCTGCATTGAGCCCTGCAAGAGCCGTCACCGGCTTAAATGTCGAGCCCGGCTGCAATGAAGCCATCGTCGCTACATTGTATAACGGCAGCGGAGAGAGCGGGTCTCTCGGATTTTCACCCTGCAGAGAATTCCAGTCCTCTGTCGATATGCCCCTGGCAAAGAGATTAGGATCGTAGCTCGGATTATTTGCAAGTGCAAGTACTTCACCTGTCTTTACATCAACTGCGACTGCCGCGCCTACGTTGGCATTCGGATATCTCGTGCTGTAATTGTAATTTCCGTATTTGCTGTGGAACGTGCCGCCTATGCTTATCTGGTCGAGCGCTTCCTGAAGTGCTTCCTCTGCTGTTTTCTGCAGCTCGAGGTCTATTGTCAGGTAAACGTCCTTTCCCGGCACTGCTGCCTCTGAGCTTATCTCACTTACCTGCTGGCCGAGATTGTTTACCTGTATCTCTTTTTTGCCGGCTGTGCCTTTAAGCTCAGACTCATAATATTTTTCGATACCTTCCTTACCGATAAGGTCTGTAGAAGAATATCCCTTTTTAATGTAATCGTCTTTTTCTGATTCAGATATCTTTCCGATATATCCGATAACATGGCTCGCTGTCGTGCCGTTCGGATAATCTCTTACGTATTCTCTGTCTACCTCTACGCCCGGGAAGCTCGCTGAACGCTCTTCAAGCGTTATTATCGTCTTCTCAGAAACGTCGCTTGCTATCTGTGCAGGCAGGTAGCTCTTGTAACCGAGGTTTTTCAGAGCATTTCTGACTATCATTATCTTTCTTGCGTCCGTGTCGGACAAAGACGCATCTATATCGTACTTATCGCGAAGCAGATCAAAAAGTGTCTTCGCGTCAGTATTTTCGTCAACCTCTATTTTCTTTCCGTCTTTATCCTTGAATGAAAAGCCCTTTATAAAGTTGTTTCGTTCAAGTGTATATGTGTACTCCATCTTCTTTACAGAAATAGGAGGATAAACACTGTAAGTATTCTGCAGCGCTGACTGTGCTTCGTAAGCGTCAAGGCTCTCGTCAACGCCTTCGCGCTCTCTGAGCGCTTCAAAAGCGTCCTTAGCGGACAGAGAGGTATTCAGATCCTGCGATTCAAGCCAGTCCTGAACGCTCTTATCATATGAATAGTAAAAATTTCCGTTTTCATCCAGCATTATCGGAAAATCATCATTGTAATTATCGCCGTTAGCCTCAAAAAGATTTATAAGATTGAGCGCAACGTCGTTTATATTTGTCTCGTCTACTTCGGCTGCGATAAGATTTACTACGAAGCTTTCCTTGTTCCCGGCTATGAGCCTGCCGTATCTGTCTCTTATCTCGCCGCGCGGCGCAGATGTATAAACGCTTTTTATGCTGAGATTCGTAGCTGCGTCCGACCATGTTCCGTTCTGTATAACAGTCAGCTGGAAGAGACGCCCTGCGAGCAGCAGCATCATTATCGTGAATATTATTTTTATCTGAACCTGTCTGTCACTTATTTTAGATAGCATTCAACAACCTCAAACAACCTCAAACAAACTCAGACCGTCAAACGCGCCTTAAATAAAAACGCCGGCCTGCAAGCCTCTAAACTGTAAACCCCTTAGTCCTTCTGGCAAAACGGCATACTACCAAAAGAGCTATATAATTAAGAATTATAGATACCGGTATCTTTGATACCGCAAGTATAAACGAAATGTCAGTCTCTACCATGAGTGTCGCGATACACCAGTAGCCCACGTAATACACCGCCGTGCATACAGCAGTCACGAAAAGCAGTATGAGCTTATTGTCGCGGTACACAGCAAAGCGCACGAACTGCAGCGTTATACCTATGCCAAAAAGCATGAGCGCAGATATACCGGCTGCCGGAGCGACGCACATATCCTGAAGTATTCCGAAGATCACGCCGAATGCGACGCCGTTGAAATCCTCAAAAAAGAATGAGAAGACGATTGTAAGCACCAGTATGAGATTCGGACACGATGCGAACTGAGTCGAACCGAAAAGTGTAAAATGGTGCATAACAGTTATCTGCAGGATAAAGCATATTAAATATATGAAAAAAAGTGGAAGCTTTTTCATTTTATTACTACCTGTTTTTTCCTGTAAAAGCACAGCGACTGCCGGCAGCCTTAAGGCTGTGACAGCACTGTTACATAACGTATTGATTTGAAATTTACAGATGAATCCGCTTCTACAGTCTTCTGCTTTGTCTCAGGATCGAGCTTTACGGATGTCACCTTTCCTATTTCTATGCCCTGCGGGTAATATCCTATGCCCGAGGTTATAAGGGTATCCCCTTCTATTATCGATTTTGAGTCGTCAAAAATATAGCCGCTCATTGAACCGTTTCCGTTTCCTGATATTATTCCTGTCACCTCAGGATCTCTCGCAAGAGTGAAGCTCAGTGAATTTGACGAATCTATTATCCCCATGACCTTCGCCCAACCCTTGCCTACTGACATTACACGTCCTACGAGTCCGTCCTGGTTGACAACGATATCATCGACCTTTATTCCATCGGACGAACCGGCGTTTATATTAAATATATCGAATATGCCTGAGCTGTCTATCGATATTATCTGGCCTGTCACTCTGTTGTATGCGTCATCGTATGTCGCCAGATTCAGCTCGTTTGAAAGGCTCTGCAGCTGCGTCAGCTGATACTGTGACAGCTGTGCCTTTGCAAGCTCTTCATTAAGCTGCTCTACCTGCTGCCTGAGCTCGTAGTTCTCCCTCTGTGAATCCCTGAAATGGATAAGGCCGTTGAAAAACGACGATATGCCGTTTCCCGCCGCTGACACAGGCTTTGAGGCTGCGGCTGCAGCCGTCTGTACCCCCGATTCAACAGGATCCTTTGACGATTCTATTGATGATACTGCTATTATCGCCGCGAGAACGGCAACGATGAGCATTATCAGTAAAAGCTTTATATGCTCCTTTATCCAGTTCATATAATTGCCCCTGTCGTTTTAAAATGATTAAAGCTGTCAGACCGACGCGCGCTTAATAGTTTGCGTTGTTCTGATTTACATTCTGATACGGGTTCTTTGACCTTACGTGAGCCTGGATAGTTTCCATATTCTGGAGGCTGATTCCTGTACCCATTGCAACTGCTTCTGCTGCGTTTTCAGCGATTATAGTCTTTATGCCTGTTTCCTTTTCGATAAGCGCGTCGAGTCCTCTCAGGAACGCGCCGCCGCCTGCGAGCACCATGCCCTTGTTTATGATGTCGGCAGCAAGCTCAGGAGGTGCATTCTCAAGTGTAGCCTTTATGCCGTCTATTATCTGAGCTACAGGCTCTTCAAGCGCCTTGCAGATGTCTCTTGATGTTATCTCTATAGTCTTTGGCAGACCTGTAACCAGGTCTCTTCCGCTTATGTCGGCCTTCATGTTCCACTCAGGATCAGTGTCGTTTATATAAGCGCAGCCGATGGCTATCTTTGCCTTTTCTGCCATTTTTTCGCCGATAAGGAGACTGTATACCTTTCTGATGTAATTTATTATCTCCTCGTTCATTTTATCGCCTGCCATGCGCAGAGATGTGCTCGTAACTATACCTCCGAGCGCGATGATCGCGATGTCTGAAGTACCGCCGCCGATATCTGTTATCATGCAGCCTGTAGAAGAGTCAACGTCAAGACCTGAACCTATAGCTGCAGCCATAGGCTCTTCCATGATGAATACTTCCTTTGCGCCCATCTGGCGTGTTACTTCTTCAACTGCTCTCTTTTCTACTTCCGTAACTCCTGAAGGGACACCTATAACGACTCTTACAGCAGTAAAGAATGTAGACGTAGTTATTACCCTGCTTACGAATGCCTTGAGCATCATATGCGTCATTCCGAAATCAGATATAACGCCGTCGCGGAGCGGACGTACTACCTTTATATGAGGAGGTGCTGCTCCTATCATGTTTTTCGCATCGTTGCCGACTGCGATGACCTTCTTTGTATTTGTGTTGTACGCGATGACTGATGCCTCATCGAGCACTATGCCTTTACCTTTGATATAGACCAGAGTATTCGCAGTACCGAGGTCTATACCGATGTCCTGTTTAAACAGACTTAAACCCATTTCTTTCTCCTTTTGCGCGAACGTGCAATAATTAATTTCACCAATAAATAATTAATATGTTCAGTTTAATAATATCTAAATATCCATCTGCTCGAGCCTCACGGCTCCCATGATCAGTATCATCAGAGCAGACGCTCCCTCTTCAGGCTCGTATACTCGCCGTCACCTATTATGATATGGTCAAGCACATGTATGCCGATTATGTCACCGGCCCACGTAAGACGCTGTGTAAGGTCTACATCGTCCTGGCTAGGTCTCGAGCTGCCGCTCGGGTGATTATGAACGAGTATTATATTTGCAGCTCCGCGTCTGAGCGGCGCGGCGAATACCTCGCGCGGATGCGCGTCCGAGCTCATAAGCGAGCCGATAGAAACGTCCTCTATCGAAATGATCTCATTTTTTACATTTAAAAGAAGGACTTTAAAGCATTCCTTCTTAAGATGGCGCATGCTCTGCATGAAAAGCTTTGATATTTCGTCAGGCGATGAAACATTAGCCTGCCTGCTGCGCGGCGTAGTCGTCAGCCTGCGTCCCAGCTCTGCCGACGCTATTATCGTTGCAGCCTTCGCCGGACCTACGCCCTCTATGCTGCACAGCTCTTCCGGCGTGCAGTCGTTCAGGAACAGCAGACCTGATGTATCAGCAGCAAGTATGCTCTCTGCAAGCGACACAGCTGACCGGCTGCGCGTGCCGCTTCCGAGCAGTATCGCGAGCAGCTCTGCGTTCGACAGCGAAGCTGCGCCCTTTGCTATAAGCTTTTCACGCGGGCGCTCCGTCTCGGGCAGATCCTTCATCGACGTATGCGCATGCGTTTTTCCCGCGCTTTTTTCGTCGGCCGGGCCGACGCGCGCAGGTGCTCCATTTATTTTATCATTATATTTTCTTAAAGCCATATGGTCATCTCCGGTGCGTTAAAACGTGTCCTGCACGTCCGCGCCGAGAGAAACGAGTTCACGTCGGAGTCTTTCCCACGGGAGCCCGATGACGTTGAAATAATCACCTTCTGTATCTGTAACGTGTGACGACCAGAGTCCCTGTATCGCGTATGAACCGGCCTTGTCGGCAGGCTCCCCCGTTGCGATATATGCCCTTATATCATCGTCACTGTAATCGTCGAAGCTGACTGATGTTATCTCGCAGAAAACACGCTTGTCCAGCTTTCCGGTATCTACTACCGCTACGCCCGTCATGACCTGATGAGTCCTTGCGCGCAGCTCGCTGAGCGTCCTGAACGCGTCGTCATCGTCTGCAGGCTTTCCGAGTATACGGCCATCGTAGACTATCGTGTCTGCGGCTATTATCAGCGCGTCCGGCTGCCTAGCAGTGCCTGTGGCGGCATCCGTCTCTGCAGCTTCCTTCATTATAATATTTTCGACATAAAGCGCCTTTTTAAGCGCATTGTACATGCACGCCATACGCGGCTCTGTACCCTCCGGCAGTGACTCATCTACGTCCGCCGGTACGACCTCGGCCTCAACGCCGTGCGTCCTCAGTATCTCTATCCTCCGCGGTGACGCGGAAGCAAGGATTATGCGTTTATTCATAATGAACTCCGTCCTGCTGATATTTTATCGTCAGCTTGAATAATTGTATCACTTATGCTGTCTTTAAACAAGAATGCAATACCTCACTGCGGCAATATTTCACACAAATGTCACATTCTAAACAAGCTTAGTCGTCCACTTAGTGCAGTCCCATACGTCCGTTGTCCAGCCCTGATAGAAATCAGGCTCATGGCAGACCATCAGGATGCTGCCCTTGTACTCCGTTAGCGCCCTTCTGAGCTCGTCCTTTGCGTCCTGGTCGAGGTGATTCGTAGGCTCATCGAGCAGCAGTACATTTGACTCGCGGTTTATGAGCTTGCACAGACGGACCTTTGCCTGCTCACCGCCCGAAAGCACGCGCACGAGGCTTTCTATGTGCTTAGTCGTCAGACCGCACTTTGCGAGAGCGGAGCGGACCTCGTACTGAGTGTACGTAGGGAATTCCTTCCATATTTCTTCTATACATGTCGTCTGTATATTCTTGTCCATTTCCTGCTCAAAATATCCTATATTAAGAAAATCGCCCTGTTCTACTGTGCCGCTTACAGGCGGGATGAGACCGAGCAGGCTCTTGAGCAGCGTCGTCTTGCCTATGCCGTTTGAGCCGATGAGCGCTATCTTCTGGCCGCGCTCCATCTCGATATTCAGCGGGATGCTGAGCGGCTCGTCATAGCCTATTACGAGATCCTTTGTCGTAAATATATATCGGCCCGGTGTACGGGCGATCTTGAAGTTGAATTCAGGCTTCGGTCTTTCGGCTGCGAGCTCTATAACGTCCATCTTATCGAGCTTTTTCTGGCGCGACATAGCCATGTTTCTTGTTGAAACTCTCGCCTTGTTACGTGCTACGAAATCCTTGAGGTCGGCTATCTCCTTCTGCTGTCTGTTGTATGCAGCCTCGAGCTGAGCCTTCTTTACTTCATATACCTTCATGAAGTCGTCGTAATTGCCGACGTAGCGGCTGAATTCCTGATTTTCCATGTGATATACGACATTTATAACGCTGTTGAGGAACGGGATATCGTGCGAGATGAGCACGAAAGCGTTCTCGTAATCATTGAGATAGCGCTTGAGCCATTCTATGTGCTGTACATCAAGGTAGTTAGTCGGCTCGTCGAGCAGCAGCACGTCAGGCTTTTCGAGAAGCAACTTTCCGAGCAGGACTTTAGTTCTCTGTCCGCCCGAAAGGTCCGTAACGTCACGGTCGAGCCCGAGGTCGAGCAGTCCGAGCGCGCGCGCTACTTCCTCGACCTTTGAATCTATCATATAGAAATCATGGACTGTGAGCATATCCTGTATAACTCCCAGCTCTTCCATGTATTCTTCCATCTGCTTTTCATCAGCTTCTGCCATTTTGTCGCAGATAACGTTCATGCGCTCTTCCATTTCAAAAAGGAACGAAAACGCCGACGAGAGCACGTCGCGTATAGTCATGCCCTTTTCGAGCACTGTATGCTGGTCGAGATAACCGATGCGGCAGTTTTTCGCCCATTCTATGCGTCCCTCGTCAGGCTGCAGACTGCCCGTTATGATGTTCATGAACGTTGATTTTCCTTCGCCGTTCGCCCCTATAATGCCGATGTGCTCTCCTTTCAGGAGCCTGAACGACACATCGTTGAATATCGCTCTGTCACCGAAGCCGTGCGACAGATGCTCCACTGTTATTATGCTCATATAAAAATTCCTCCGGTCTGAAGCTGCAGAATTAATTGTCTATTTAAGCTTTAACTGAATTATTCACTGAATTTTCAGTATATCACCTGCAATATATATAATCAAACACAAAATCTGTCCTTATGAAAAATGTTTTTCTGTAATGCAGTAATGGTCTTTCAGGAGCGCCCGCCCGGCGGGCCCACAGCCCGGTGAAATCATTCGAGCATGAATCAGATCAAGTTTAATGTATTGTACAAGATATTTGAAAATATAATCAATATAAAGGAGGACTTATACGACATGTCTCTTACAATGCTTGTAACAGCGGTGCTGGCCGGTTTTCCGCTCGTTTTTATGCCGTCGTACATATCTGACGGCGGCTCGTTTGCCAGACCGCTTTCACCTGAGGACGAGCAGGAGTGTCTGCGCCTTTGCGTAAACGGAACGGACGAAGAGAAAAAGGCAGCCCGCGAGCGGCTGATAAAGCATAATATGCGCCTTGTGGCGCACATTTCCAGGAAATATTCGAACAGCGGCATATTACAGGAAGACCTTATATCAATAGGAACTATCGGGCTGATAAAGGCCGTCGCGTCTTACACGCCTGAGCGCAGCCCACGGCTCGGCGCTTACGCGGCCAGATGCGCTGAGAACGAGATACTGATGTGGATACGGAAATACAAAAAGGAACGAAGCGAGATATCGATAAACGAGCCGCTCGGTACGGATAAAGAAGGAAATGACCTCAGCTTTGACGATATACTCGGGACTGATATAGACCTCGTGACTGATGATATAGAGCGGCGCATGGAAACGGCAGACCTTTACAGGGCAATAGAATCTGAGCTGACGCCGCGCGAAAAGACTGTGATAATAAAGCGTTTCGGGCTTTTTAACAGGAGGGAGGTCACACAGCGCGAGATAGCGGCCGAGCTGGGGATAAGCCGGTCTTATGTATCGCGAATAGAAAGGCGCGCCCTGTTGAAATTAAGGCGCGCCATTACTCGGAGCTGACATGTGATGTGGGCGCGGTGACGCGCGGAATGTCTGCTTCAATTTATTCATTCCGATATTATTCACTTATGATCATAAAACTGTAAAATCTATTTCATCGGTTATCAGGTCTACGCGAGCCACCTGCACGCGGACGCGGGCGCCTACTCGGTAGACATTATGCGTGTGTTCGCCGACCATTCTGTAGTTGTCGGCGTCGAGACTGTAATAGTCGTCCATGAGCGATTCAGCTGTCACATAGCCTTCCACAGTGTCAGGCAGCTCTACAAAGAAGCCTGAATTGAGAACTCCGCTTATGATGCCCTCGTACTGCTCGCCGATGCGGGTGCTCATGTACTGGGCCTTTTTCTTCTTTTCTATAGTGCGCTCTGCTTCGATGGCGTTGCGCTCCTGTGCCGATGATATGTCGCACGCGCGCTCTGCTGCCGCTGCGAGCGCTTCGCGCCTTTTTTCGTTTACCGTCAGGCTGCCCGCCTCGCCATGGATTATCTCCTTTATGATTCTGTGGATGAAGAGGTCCGGGTAGCGGCGTATCGGCGACGTGAAGTGGCAGTAATACTTGAAGCCCAGTCCGAAATGCCCCTCGCACGACGGCTTATAGTCCGCCTTTTTCATCGAGCGGAGCATTATCCTGTTTATGATGCCTTCGGCGTCGCTGCCCTCCGCCTGGATGAGGATATCTCGCAGCGCTGCCGGATGGATGTTGTCACACGAGCCCTTGAGCGAGTAGCCGAGCGTTCCGGCGAAGGCCTTGAAGCTCTCCATGCGGTCCTGATCGGGTCTTTCGTGTACTCTGTATGCAAACGGAACGTCCATCCAGTAATGGTGCTCCGCTACTACCTGGTTAGCCGTCAGCATAAATTCTTCTATTATACGGTTCGCTACGCGGCGCTCCGCAGGTCTGATGTCTACAGGCACTCCGTTTTCGTCGAGCTCTATATACGACTCGTCTATGTCAAAATCAAGGCTGCCGCCCTTCATGCGCTTGTTCCTTAGTATCGTCGCCAGCTCATCCATCGCAAATATCATCGGGCAAAGCTCCTCGTACTTTTTTATGAGCGCCTCATCGTGGTTTTCTATTATGTCGGAAACGTCGCCGTACACCATGCGCGCCGATGAACGTATCACACTTTCAAATATTCTGTATGAAAGTATCTCGCCCGCTGCGCCTATATGCGCCTCCATCGAAAGCGTGAGCCTGTCCTCGCCCTGATTAAGGCTGCACACGCCGTTTGAAAGCTGCTCCGGGAGCATCGGGACTACCGCGTCGAGCAGATACACGCTGCAGCCGCGCTTCAGCGCTTCCTTATCGAGCAGCGAGCCTTCCTTTACGTAATTGCTTACGTCTGCGATATGAACGCCCAGCGTGAACGTTCCGTCATCATGCTTTTCTACGTTTACAGCGTCATCAAGGTCCTTTGCGTCAGGGCCGTCAATAGTAATAATGAGCTTATCGCGCAGATCTTCTCTGCCGTAATAAGTACCACTATCCTCCCGCGCAACATGCAGCTTTGCTGCATTCCTTCGTCCACCAAGCGGACTACGCTGTCGCATTTTACATTGCAGCTGAAGCTGCGTAAAATGCGCGCTCACGGCAGCCGTTCCGGCTGCGCTGCCCGGAGCATTAGCTGATACTCTGTCTGCTTCCGACAGCACCTCATCGTCAAACGCTTCCGGTATGTCGTACTGATGGAGCACGGCCTTAAGCTCTGCCTTTGCGTCTCCGGCAGGGCCGTATATCTCAACGATACGTCCTCTCAGACCGACTTCTTCTGTCGGATATTTTGTTATCACTGCGCGTACTTTATCGCCCGTTTTGGCGCCGAGCGTGTCGTTCCCTGCTATATACACGTCGTCTACACGCTTGTTTTCTGATACTACGAAAGCGAAATTTTTGCGTGACATTACCGTTCCGGTAACTTCCGTCACGCCGCGTTCTGTTATCTTCATTACGTAGCCGTATCTTTTGCCTGCGCGCGACAGATGGCGGCCCGTGTCTATCTTTACTACGACTCTGTCGCCGTTCATCGCGCCGTTCAGATCCTCGCGCGGCAGGAATATATCCTCGCTGCCGTCGTCCGGAAGCAGAAATCCAAATCCTCGTCTCGTTATCTGCACCTCACCGGCCTTTATAGAATCCGGCTCAGGCTGCCTGTAGCGTCCTCTTCTGTTTTGTACTATAGCTCCCTGAGCTTCCAGCTCGTCAAGACATGCGACCATCTCTCCGGCTTCTGCGCCGCTTATGCCGAGCGCCTCGGCTATCTCGGGCTCATTGAGCGCTCTGCGCGAGCGTCGGCGTTTCGGAGCACTGCCTTCATTTGTGTAAGCTCCGTCTGAATGTTCTTCGTAGCTCTCCTCATCGCTCTTTTCAGCCGCGATGCCGTGCTCCAGCAGGTCGAGTATCTTACTTTTTATTTCTTCATGTCGCTCAGGCGTTATCATGTTGTTTTCATTTTTATATTTATTTTTTCCCATATTAAATGCCTGCCTCTGTGTATGTACGCGCCCCTCATGGGGCGCTCTTTACGCTCACTGGTTGTTGCTTGCGTTATTCTTTACTGTGTTGTCGTTTTTGCTCTTGTCCGGATCCATGGCGTCAGCTACGCCGTCTGCTGCGTCCTTTACTCCATCAACTGCTCCGTCGGCTATGTCCTTTGCTCCGTCGGTCACGCCGTCTACTGCGTCTTTGGCTCCGTCAGCTACGTCCTTGCCGCCCTTTTCCATTTCGTCGGCTACACCGTCTCCGTCTCTGTCGAGGCCGCCGCTATTTCCGTCAGTCGATCTGTCGTTTACGTCAGTGCGGTCTTCTGTTGACATGCCGCTTCCCGCGTTGTCTGCCGGATCATTTTTTGAATTTCCGCACGCGGGCAGCATAAAAAGCACGGCCGCCAGTATAACAGACGGGATGATAACACGAATTCTGTTCATTTTTTCTATCTCCTTCTGCATGCATTTTTTACTCCATGCAGGAGATATTATTAACAGAAAGCTGATTTTTATACAAAAAGGAGCTGCGACCGTCAGGTTGCAGCTCCTGTGTTTTTAACAGTATTTTGTTTCGGTCATTACTCGAGGTAAGTGAGAATTACTGCGCATAAAAAGAATACGATAGCGCATACTGTTGTGATCCTGCTCAGGATCGTTTCATAACCCTTACTCTTTTTCTTACCGAAAAGCTGCTCTGCGCCGCCGCCGATAGAACCTGAGAGACCTGCGCTGTTTCCTGACTGGAAAAGGATACTTGCGATAAGTACGATAGATGAAATTATGATCAGTATCATTAAAACTGTTTTCATTCTTTTGACCCTCCTTCTTACGTTATTATGATCTAATTAATAATTCAATAATATAATTACTTTACAATACATCTTCATGTATTTTCCGCTCACGCGGTATGTTTTGATTTGTCTATGCTGACATAGAACTAAATAAATATATCACAAAAAATAATGCGTGTCAAATGGTGACGCGCCGGCGCGTCAAAAAAGCGCGCCGTCCTTTCGGACCGCGCGCTACGATGTCATTAGTGCCGCTGTCTGACCTATTTTAAATTATAAAAGCTGTCGAGACCTCTGTACTGAGCAACGTCGTCAAGGAGCTCTTCTATTCTGAGGAGCTGATTGTACTTAGCTACGCGGTCAGTTCTTGAAGGTGCGCCTGTCTTTATCTGACCTGCGTTCAGTCCTACTACGAGGTCAGCGATAGTTGTATCTTCAGTTTCGCCTGATCTGTGTGAAACTACTGCTGTGTAGCCGGCCTGCTTTGCCATCTCGATAGCATCGATAGTCTCTGTGAGAGTACCGATCTGGTTTACCTTTATGAGTATAGCGTTTGCAACTCCAAGCTCGATGCCCTTTGCAAGTCTTTCAGTGTTTGTAACGAAAAGGTCATCGCCTACGAGCTGGACCTTCTTGCCGAGCTTTTCAGTGAGGAGCTTCCAGCCTTCCCAGTCTTCTTCAGCAAGACCGTCTTCGATAGAAATTATAGGGTACTTTTCGCAGAGCTCTGCGTAGTAGTCTACCATCTCTGCGGCAGTCTTCTTGATGCCTTCACCTGCGAGGAAGTAAGTCTTTTCCTCTGCATCATATATTTCAGTAGCTGCTACGTCGAGTGCGATCTTGATATCTACGCCCGGAGTGTAGCCAGCCTTTTCGATAGCTTCAACTATATTTGCAATAGCGTCTGCGTTTGACTCAAGGTTTGGAGCGAAGCCGCCCTCATCGCCTACTGCAGTGTTCATGCCCTTGCCTTTGAGTACTGTTCTGAGGTTGTGGAATACTTCTGCGCACATGCGGAGAGCTTCTCTGAAGCTTGTTGCTCCTACCGGCATGATCATGAATTCCTGGATATCAACGTTGTTGTCAGCGTGCTTTCCGCCGTTGAGTATGTTCATCATAGGAACAGGGAGCACCTTGCCGTTTACGCCGCCGATGTACTGGAACAGCGGAAGTCCGAGTGATTCAGCAGCAGCTCTTGCTACTGCGAGTGAAACGCCGAGAATAGCGTTTGCACCGAGGTTTGCCTTGTTAGGTGTGCCGTCGAGCTCGATAAGGAGCTTGTCGAGAGCCGGCTGATCGAAAGGATTCATTCCGATAACTTCGTCGGCGATTATATCATTAACGTTGCTTACAGCCTGAAGCACGCCCTTTCCCAGATATCTTGAAGGATCTCCATCTCTGAGCTCTACTGCCTCAAATGCGCCTGTGGACGCGCCTGAAGGAACGATCGCTCTTCCGATGCTGCCATCGTCAAGATACACCTCTACTTCAACTGTAGGATTACCTCTTGAATCAAGAACCTCTCTGGCTACGACTTCTTCAATGTAAGACATTTTTTACCTCCATAAAAATTAAGAAAAATTCTTTTTGTTACTTTGGGATACCTTTTACGATATCTCCGAGTAATTAACAAAACAAAATGCTCAAATATGAGCTTTTCGTTCAGAATATTTTATCACACATTCTGCTTTATGTGTTACAAATATGCTGTTTTTTCAGGTATAATATTAAAAAACATTAAAAGGGAAAATTTAAGGGGATAATAATATGGCAAAATATACAGCGTCGCCCGCGCTAAAGCGCGAATGGGCGGTATTAAATAAAAAGGAACAGCGCTTTCTGGCTAAGCAATATGAAAGCGACCCGTCTATCATAAATGAAAAGCTGGATGAATACGTTCCCGATAAGCTGCGTTCTGCTTTGAACGTCGCTTTTTTCAAAGCATTCCAGCTTATATTTGAAAAGGGAACGGGCATCATAGAAAAAACGTATAACAAGGAAAAGCACCAGACAGCCTTCATGACGAACGAATACGCTGAATCTGTAAGCCGCAACAAACGTACTCTGAGAGCGTCAGCTAAAAACTCAGGCGCCGCGCAAAGAAAGAACCTGCTGCTCTCAGGCGCAGAGGGGATCGGTATGGGTATACTCGGCATCGGGCTGCCGGATATACCTGTATTTACCGGCATGATACTTAAAAGTATTTATGAGACTGCGCTAAGCTACGGATATGATTATGAGTCCGAGGACGAGCAGATATTTATACTCAAGCTCATAGAAGCCTCCGTGTCGCGCGGCGACGACCTCTACAACAGCGATAAGGAGCTGAATCATTTTATCTATACCGGCAAACCGTTTAAAGCAACTAAAAAAGAACAGATGATAAAGACGGCTGATTCCATAGCCGCCGAGCTTCTCTGCATGAAATTCCTGCAGACTATACCTGTAGTCGGCGTTATCGGCGGCGCTTACGACG
>CAVGAH010000022.1:0-24693 GCA_963627215.1 bacterium
GTATAGTACGCTATCTCTTTGACGGATGCAAAAACAGCGGAAAGCTCACAGGCACTGATTATGTCGGAGGTATTACAGGTGCTGTAGGCGTTTCCTCTAAAAATGCTGCAGCGGCTGATTTTGTCAACTGTGTAAATAATGGAGATATAAAAGCGACTAAGCAGTATGTCGGAGGCATGACAGGCTATACATACGCATCAGCAGAAAATATGGCGATATCTGTTGAGGGCTGCAGTAATACAGCAGTTATCGATTCGTCTTCGCAGACGTATGTATCAGGTCTGATCGGATATGCTAAATCATACGTTACGATATCAGACAGTAATAATACAGGCGAGATAAAGGCTATCGGTAATGCCGGAGGCCTTATAGGATACGGAACTACAGATATCAATATATACAGAAGCTGCAACAGCGGAAATATCACAACAGGCAAGGGCTCAAACTACACTACAGGCGGTCTGACAGGTCCTCTGACATATAATATAATCGTAGACCGGTGCTACAATACAGGAAATATCACAAGCCAGAACAAGTATATCGGAGCTCTGCTGGGCCGTGTAAAGCCAGAATCTGCAAAAGCAGTTACTGTAACGAATTGCTATAGTGCAGGAGCGCTGAATGCGACCGGTACGACAAAAAATTCAGAGGCAGGCGGAATCCTTACAAATGGAGGTACTGCAGCAAAGCTCACTGTAAAGAACTGCTTCAGCTGCGGCTCGATAACAGCGGGAACGAGCTATACTGCTGTCGGCGGAATACTGACTGTACCTGGTGGAACGGTAACAGATAAGTGCTATGCACTTTCAGGAATGGTCGGCGCAAAGGCATTTACAGATGAGAATGTACTTACGGCAGTAAGCGCCGACCAGCTCTCAGACGGAGAGATAGCCTACCTTCTTGACGGAGGCGCAGACGAAAGAGCAGGTATATGGGGTCAGGGCAGGGAATATCCTGAACTTACAAGCTTTGACAGCTCGCTCAAGCCTGTATACGCTGTAAAGCTGACAATGGGAACAGCTAACGGAAAGCTCTCTGCAGAGGCTGCAGGAAATGCTTCAATTAATAACAAAGATGACAGTGCATATGCATATGCACCTGAGGGAAGCTCAGTTGTCCTGAAGGCAGCAGCTGACAGCGGATATGTATTAAAGCTCATGACTGTAAAGGATGTATCAGGAAATTCATATGCGAGCGGCAGCGGAAGCGATGATGTTACATTCTCGATGCCTGCTGCAGATGTGACAGTAAGAGCTGATTTTGCAGCATCATCTTCAAGCGCTCATAATGTAACTTTAAATGCAGGTGGCGGAAGCTTTGAAAACGGTGCTTCTACTGTAACTATAAGTGTAGCAGGTGACAGCAGCCTCGAAGCAACAGCTGATTTTAAGAAGTATGCAGACCAGCTCAAGCCTGAAAGCGACCAGTTTGAATTTAACGGCTGGCTCTGCGATGGCAAAGCATTTGATACAAAGACAGTTATAACGGAGAATACAACGATAACTGCTTCATGGCTCGGACTTGGTATAGATGTAATATTCTCGCTCAACGATACAGAGAAGGAGCTTAGCGGATTATCAGTACCTGTACAGCAGCGCATCGGCGAAAACAGAGCAGTATCAGATCCAATTACTCTTACACAGACAGGCTGGTCAGAGTATGTTTCAGACGGAAAGCTCATTTACAATGTGAAAATTTCAGGCAGTGACGCCGTATATCGCGTTTACACACTGAAGGGCTGGTCTGCGGAGCCGTCAGGCGGAGCTTTATGGGACTTTACAAAGACTATAACTACAGCTGACTATGAAAACGGTATCCTGAATCTTTACGCACAGTGGGATATAAAAGAAACGCTGCTCGATAACAGCGAGGATGCTATACCGTATGAAATAAACGATATCCAGACACTGCAGAAGATAGCAGCATTATCTCAGAGCGGTGAAACGTTCGATGGATGCAGCTTCAAGCTTACAGCAAACCTTGATCTCTCTGACAGCAGTGCAGGTAAATTCCATATAAAGGAGTTTAATGGTAATTTTGATGGTGATGATCACACTATAACATTAATGAAAAATCCATCGGCTGACAGTGATCTCCTGTTTGGAACGATCGGTAAAGACGGAACTGTCGAGAATCTGAAGCTTTCGGCAGCTGATCTTGACACAGATGTAGACGGTACTACTGCACACTGGGCAGGACTGGCAGCAGACAACTATGGCCTGATCTCAAACTGCTCGAACGATATCGATGCAGTTGATAAGTTTGCAAATTCAGGCGGGCTTGTTTACGCAAACCATGAAGGCGCAACTATAGAGAATTGTGCGGTAGAGCTTAATACTGCTGGTGAAAGCGGAAAATATCTGACAAACATAGGCGGTATAGCATATTCTAATGAAGGAAATATATCAAACTGTAATACATCAGGTGAGATACATCCTGTAGATGGATATTTCGTAGGACGTATAGGCGGTATCGTATATGAGGCTAAAGGCGGAACAATATCTGATTGTACGAATGGCATTAAAATAGCAGGCAGCGAATCAGGCGCGGTCAGCATAGCAGGAGGTATAGCTGCAACTGTAACAGGACCGTCTGTAAATATAATAGAAAGCTGTACAAATAATGGAAATATCACTGCTGCATATCAGGCAGGCGGTATAGTGGCAAATGTACAGCAGAATACAGAGACAGATCTTAAAATACTGAACTGCGAAAATACCGGCAATATCACACTTGAAGCGTCTGAGGGCTTTCTCGGCGCAGGAAATACAGGTGGTATCATCGGAAATACATCATATGGTACAGGCCAGATATTGATATCTGATGCAAAAAATTCAGGTAATATATCTGTTTCTGAAAATACGTCAAAGAGCGAAAAGAAGGTATACGCCAATATCGGCGGTATCCTGGGATATGCGCTCAACGGCAGGACTATCGTAATAGAAAATGCAGAAAATACAGGAAATGTTGAAGTAGGATCAACTACATCCGCAAATTACTCATATGCAGGCGGTATAGCAGGCTACATTTCAAGCTTTGCCACATCTGACAGTAAGATCACAGCAAGCAGCAATTCTGGCGATATAAGAGTGACAGGCACAGCAAAGCGTGTCGGAGGCATAGCAGGTCAGGCACTCAATATCGAGGGCTGCAGCAATACAGGCAATATAGCTGTTGATACTTCCGATGATTCACTTACTTACGGTGTAACAGCCGGAGGCATAGCATCCGTATTATACGGAGAAATGAAAAACTGTGATAATTCAGGCAACATAGCTCCTGAAGAAAACGGATTCTTTAAGGCCGGTACAGTAGGCGGACTTGCAGGTAAGATCGCTTCTGAAAACGGCATTGTAGAAGGAAGCAAAAACTCAGGAAAAATCGAAGTTACAGAATTTTATGAGTCAGAGAACGGCATAGGCACACTTGTTGGTTACAATAAGGGCGGTAAGATAGAAAAATGTGAAAGCAGGGTCGACGGCGATGCAATAACGATAAAGCTTTCTGAAGAGCCGGATACTGCTGTTGATAATGTAGCTGGTATCGTAGGCTACAATACGGGCACAGTGGCAGACAGTCTGGCTGTCGGAAGCCTTTCGTATGAAGGCAATGGTGTAAATGCCGGTGCTATTGCAGGAAGCAACAGCGGCAGCATTACAAATTCGTATTTCTACTCAAAGACAAACAGTGATAAGCTGCGTGAGCTTAAGGCAGTAGCAGCATCAGACGCGTCAGGCAGCATGGAAAACTGTTACTACGGAGCTGCAGGATGGAATAAGGATTCATTCACAGATGATTCGCAGATACCTTCAGCATGGGCTGCAGGCAGCGCATTTACGAGCGGCGAGATCGCTTACAGGCTCGACGGCGGTACAGGTACTCACAGAAATGTATGGACTCAGGATGAGTCGGCAGGATATCCGGTATTAGGAAGTCCTTCATATTACCCTGTAAGAGTAAAGTCAGAAGCAGACTCAAAGGGCGGCAGAGTAACTGTAAGCTTCAATGACAGGAGCATTTCAGGTGAAAATGAGACGCTGTATGTCCCTTATGGTGGTACAGTGTCTGTAACAGCCACTGCAGGAGAAAAGTCAACTCTGGACTCTCTTAAGCTTAATGACAAGGTCGTAAGTGAAGGCAACATCATATTTAATGAAAATATAGATTCATTACTGACTTATAAGTTTGTTGAAGAAGAAGAAAAGCCGAAAGACGATTCAAGTGACAGCGGATCAGATTCAGGCAGCGGCGATGGCAATAAGGGTGATGGCAATGAAAACGGCAACGGCGGTCAGGGTACAGATCCTGATGCAAACGGTACTGACATAAGTAATGGCGGCAATAATAATGACACAGATACAAGACCGTCAACTGATGATAAGATACCTGCAGTTTCGGATCATCCGACTGATGCAGATACTATTGTAATAACTGTTCCGGAGACTGAAGAAGTACAGAAGGAAACAGATGCAGAGGATCAGACTCCTGAACAGATGGAGGCTGAAAGCGCACCTGAGAGCAGCGGTGATATTGAAGAGGAAGAACAGGAAAAAGAAGACGAAGAGGAACAGAAAAAGGATACTGTATTTGAAGTTACACATAAAAATGTAATAGAAAATCCGATTACGAGAGCCTTTGTGTTAGTACTTCTGATAGTTCTTGTAATCGCAGCCGGATATCATCGTTATCGCAAGAATAAACGCTAAATACTCCGGAAAAGGAGGGGGCATGAAGGACAGAAAAAAAAGAGATATACGTTTTATATTACTGACGATATTGCCTGCCGCAGCGATAGCTTTATTACTGATATTGCTACCTATACTCTCTACAGCAGAAGAATATTATTATGATATCGACAGTGAACTGAAGCTGGAAAATAAAAAGGCAGGAATGTATCAGGATGAATACGGTCTCCTGACGTATAACATAAATGACGGCGTAATAACCATCATGAGCTGCAGCGAGGCAGCGAAGGGAGCCATGAATATTCCTGCAAGCATAAAGGGTCTGCCGGTCAAGGCTGTAAATGATTACGCCTTTTTATATTGTGCAGGTATCACGTCAGTGACTCTTCCCGAAAGCGTTGAGAGCATAGGTGCTGACGCCTTTTCGTGCTGCACAGGGTTAAAGAACGTTACGATCAGAAAAAGCGGAGTTTCAGTCGGTCGAAGAGCATTTTTTAACTGCATCAGCCTGACTGAGATAAAAGTAAATGCTTCAAAAATAGGCGATGCTGCGTTCAGAAAATGCAGCAGGCTGGCAAGTGCTGACATTTCAGCAGGTTCGATAGGTGATTCGGCGTTCAGCGAATGTACAGCTCTTAAAAATGTAAAACTGGCTTCAGGTATTACCTCGATAGGTCAGGCTGCGTTTCAGTCATGCACGGCTCTGTCCGGTATCGTATTGCCTGATGGTCTGAAAACTATAGGCTCAGAGGCTTTTGAAGGCTGTAATGCACTTAATTCTGTAAGTATTTCCGATTCTGTTGACTTCAGCATGGCGGAGGGACTGTTCAAGGGCTGTACAGCTTTGAAAAAAGCAACGCTGCCGAAGAGCTGCAAGGCAATACCGGCAAGCATGTTTGAGGGCTGCAGCGCGCTTGAGCTCGATTCATTACCGGCAGTGTCGCGGATAGGGAGTAAGGCATTTTACGGATGCAAGCTGCTTACTGCGTCGAATATGGCTGACGGACTGACATACATAGGAGACAGCGCGTTTTACGGTACGGCAGTCACGGCTGTCGATATGCCGGATTCGGTCACTGAGATCGGCACGATGTCGTTTCTTTCATGCAAGCAGCTTAAGCATGTGCGTATATCAAAAAATCTTAAGGTAATACCCGAAAGAGCATTCGGTTATTGTAATTCACTGTCAGATATGGTCTTACCTGACAGTATTACGGAAATAGGCAAGCAGGCATTCAGCGAATGCCCGCTGCCGAATAATATGAAGCTTCCGGCGAGCCTTACAAAGATAGGCGCAGAAGCATTTGCAAACTGTCCGTTGAGCGGAACACTGACACTTCCCGAAAATGTGACAGAAGTCGGAAAAAATGCGTTCAAGGGCTGTCCTGTAACTGAGCTCAAACTCTCGTCAGGTATGGAGCGTATACCGCAGGGAGCATTCAGTGAAATAACTACTATGGAAAAGATCGTAATACCGGAGGGAGTTAAGCGCATAGAAGCTAAT
The DNA here is from genome assembly GCA_963627215.1 of bacterium. Lineage (GTDB taxonomy): Bacteria > Bacillota > Clostridia > Peptostreptococcales > Anaerovoracaceae > CAKQOE01. Next base: position 6,190 of record CAVGAH010000022.1, read on the forward strand.
GCATTTGAAGGATGCTCCTCAGTCGATGAACTCGTGCTCCCAAAGAGTCTGGAATACATTGGAAGCGGAGCATTCAAGGGATGCGCTGCTCTTAAGGAGATATCATTACAGAACAGTAAAGACCTCTCTTATGTGAGCGGCTTCGGCGGAAACAGCGCGATAAGATCGGTAACGCTTCCTTACGGGCTTGAGACGATAGGAACAGGAGCTTTCTCGGAAACAGCGATAAAAGAAGTCGTGATCCCGGGTTCTGTTAAGACGATAGAAGCGCGTGCATTTTACAACTGCAAAAAGCTTGAAAAAGTAACGTTCGGAAACGGTCTTACATCGATAGGCGAGGCTGCGTTTAAGGGTTGTGCTGCTCTGAAAGATATTTCGGTACCGAGCGGTGTGACGAAGATAGGCAGCAGTGCATTTGAAGACTGTACATCGCTGACATCTGTAAAGGTATCGGCTCTTGAGGAAGCAGGTACAGACATGTTTGCAGGCTGCTCATCACTTGTTGATGTTTCATTTGTAAATGGAATAACAGAGATACCGGAAGGAATTTTCTCCGGCTGCACTTCTGTGAAAAAGGCATCGATACCTGACAGCGTTAAGGTGATACACAGCTTTGCATTCAGCGGATGCAGCAGCCTCAGTGATGTAAAGCTGCCTGAAAAGCTTGAAGTACTGTGCTCAGATGCATTCAGTAAATGTACATCGCTTAAGTCTGTGACACTTCCTGCGTCACTGCAGCAAGTACAGACATATGTATTTGATGGCAGCGGTCTTGAAAAGGTAACTCTTGCGGAAGGACTCAGCGCTGACAGCTTCTGGCTTGCAAGAGAAGCGAAGGACAGAGAAGGATATGTAAAGAATCAGAATACTAAGAGAATAGTATATAACAAGAGTACTTTTGTGAATTGCAGTTCATTGAAAGAGATAAATATCCCGAAAAACTGGACAGGCATACCTGATTATTTCCTTGCCGGATGCAATGGAAAGCTTAATTTAACGCTTTCAGATAATATTACATCTTTAGGAAAAGAATCACTCTCGGAAGCCGGACTGATATCCTTGAAGCTGCCTGATAGTCTTGAAGAGACTAAGCTGGGAGAAAAGGCGCTTTATGGAAATTCAGGTCTTGAAACGATAAATATGCCTGCTTCGTGGACATCGATACCGGAAGGATTGTTTACAGGAAATAAGGCGATAAAGGAATATACAGTTCCGTCAAACATCAGAACTATAGGCGATGATGCATTTTCAAACAGCGGTCTTGAAAAGATAACTATATCGGAGGGCGTAACTCAGATAGGCGTGAGATCGTTTATGAACTGTACAGGTCTTAAGACGGTGGATATGCCTTCTACCGTAACAACTGTTGGCAAAGCTGCTTTCTCAGGATGTACGGGACTTACGGATGTTAATTTTAAAGAGGGCATAAAGACTATAGATGCCAATGCGTTTGCGGGATGCGAGTCGCTGAAGACTGTTACACTCCCGGCGAGCGTACAGCACATAGATAACGGAGCGTTTTTCGGCAGCAATATGGGGGTTCTGCGCTTTGTATGCCCGTCAGGCTCTTATGCAGAAAAGTATACAAAGTACTGCTTATATATAGCTTCAGATAAATATCCGGTACCTGCGGGAATGAAGTTCTATATAGAAAATATGCGTCAGGACATATACGGAGCATATGATGGCAGCGTATGTGCCTCATACGGCGGACTTGACTATAAGCTGTCTTTTTCAGAAACCAACGGAGAATTCAGCACAAAAGCCGGAGTTAAGGGACTGACAGCAAACAGCAATGTCGCAGCAGACCTTGTGATACCTGATGAGGTGGCAGGATATCCTGTAGTGAGCATAGAAAAAAATGCGTTCGCAGATAATACGAGTCTCGTAAGCGTTAAATTACCTTCAGAACTTGACGGCATTTATGAGAATGCGTTTAAGGGCTGCACATCGCTGAGAGTCGTAAATTTCAATAAAAAGCTCAGGATAATAATGCCGGGGGCATTTCAGGATTGTACATCATTGCTGTTCGCAGACCTTTCTCAGACTTCGCTTGAAAGGATATACGAGAACGCATTTAACGGGGCAAGCTCCATGAGCTCTGTGCTTTTTAAGGAGGGCGTGAAGCAGATAGCTAAAAATGCCTTTGCAAATACAGCGTTATCAGAGGCATATCTGCCTATGTCAGTCACTACTCTCGATAAAAATGCATTTGACACCGATACTGTAATACATTTCACAGGTAATATACTCAGTACATATCACCTGTATGTCGATGCTAACTTTGACAGACACTATTATCCGATACTTCAGGAGCTTCTGAACAGAGGCGTGTCTATAGGACAGTTCTTCGGACACGGTCTTGACGGCCAGAAGGATTACTTTATCTCAACATCGGGTACAGGCTACGGTACGGGCTTTGAGGATGGCGGAACGTCACTTGCACCGTCTGCAGAAGGCGGCGCTGACGCTGAAGCAAGTCAGACGGACGCTGATACAGCGGTAAGCTCGCAGAGCAATGCAGGAGAAGAGCAGCAGGGCGAGGAACAGCTTCCTTCAGAAGGTTCGCCGGATAAGGTGTATGAGCTCGTTCAGAAAACTATAGCTGAAAATCCGGTCGCTGCGGCGCTGACACTTGCAGTCGTACTGATAGTAATAATCATGGGCGGCTATTTCCGTGTAAGGAAAAACAGAAAAATTAATATGTGATATATGTTATATGTTTGACAAATGATATCCCAGCAAAAATAAAATTCCCGGACGGCACGACAGCTGTCCGGGAATTTTAGTATTTTATTTCTCTGATCAGTATTTTTTAATTAACCATACTTTTTTTGACGGATGCAAGGTATTCTGCAGTGCAGCCGGTTACAGTCTGTATCGTATCATCGTTCATATCCATATTTAACATGTTTTTTATGATAGCTAACTGATTTTCGGCAATGCCCTGTTCGCGACCCTGCTGCAGACCTTTGAAGAACTCGTTTATGACAGGATCGCCGTTGTTGTCGGTCAGTATGATCGTAGATACACCGTCATTAAGCATGATGTTACTGCCTGCGTTGATTATCTGTCTGTAGACTGGATTTTCAAGCAGGATCTTTTTATGTTGTACAACATAAAAAGGAGCCACATAGTGACTCCTCCAGTGCAGTCCGAAAACATACACCTCTTTCCAACAACTATAGTATACAATATTATTGGTAAATATGCAAGGAAGATTTTTATTTGTATAGTTTTTATGTATAAAGATAAGCTTCTAAAGCAGTTATTTTCTGGGTTACATTTTGTTGTATTATTTGGCTATATATTGAAGGTGCTACACTGTTTTTAAGAATCTGGTTTTGATTCTTATATTCGTCTATTAACTTTCTGGATCTTGAAGCACTAAAATCGACACGTTTTAGTAAGCAGCATACAGTAATTATATAATCGATTAGTGAATATAAGGTTATATTTTGTATACCAGTCTCTTTTTCTGTCCATTTTTTAAGTATAGGACTGATTTTTCTATCTTTAAATCTAGTATCAAAGATAATATTATTATGTGCCACTGAATTACGTAGAGCCTTTATCGTATAAAGCATACTGCTTAGAAGAGTTCGGTTGGTATCTATGGAGACGTCAAACATATTTAACTGAGTCATTATGCGTTCACGTGTAGATTTATTAAGGCATTCAAAAAAACTGGCAAGGTCGCTAAGGTATGATATTAAAATATCTTTTTCAGATTCATAAATAAGGGTATAATTAAATCATAAGTATATAGGTTATCGTAAAGTTCAAGTGAGACAGGAGTATATAACTATTGATCTTATATCATGCAAGTAAAGAAATCGTTGAGTATCCTGAGATAAGGATGGCTAAATATACGAAGGATTTTTCGTGGGGGTTTTACTGTACGTTGAATTTCCAGCAGGCTGTGCGTTGGGCAAACAGAGGAAAGGGAACGCCCATAATAAATTATTATGAGTATACGCCTGATGAAAAATTAGCTATGCTGAAGTTTGATGAGATGACTGATGAGTGGCTTGATTTTATAGCTAAATGCCGCAGAGGTGATCTGCATAAGTATGACATCGTTGAAGGACCTATGGCAGATGATACTGTGTGGAATTTTGTAAATGATTACATTTCAGGGGATCTCAGCAAGGAACAATTTTGGGCATTAGCAAGGTTTAAATATCCGACACATCAGATAAGTTTTCACACGCTGGCAGCTTTAAAATGTTTGAAATTTGTAAAAAGCGAGGTGGTGTATTATGACAGCGGAAAGAAGGAATGATCTGTTTTATGTGTGTTCGCTTATCGAGTATATAGGACGTGTTACGAAGAACAGACGCGGAGCGGTCGTGGGCGCGCTGGGCGCGCGGGGGATAGAGGATCAGCTTCAGGATGCTGCAGTTAATCATTGCCTTTCATTTGAGCAGGTATCTGATGAAGTTATAGAAGAGTACGGTATAAATGATGGTGATTTTGATACGATAACGGGCTGCCGTGAAAGGATTCCGTCGTATACGGCGATAGGCAAGCTGTATTGTGATATGATAATCGACTGTGCAGCAGCTGGTGATGAAGTAAATGAGGCTGTAAAACTATTCAGCTCGTTTATAAGTGATGAGATATCTGATTTCAGGACAGGATTGTACTGTGAGAATCCGAGTTACCTGGAGTGCTCTTATGAGGCGGGGCATTTGTTAGAATAGATGAATATTGATGAATAAAGCAAACTTCCCGGATGGCATGATGGCTGTCCGGGAAGTTTGTTGTTTTGCACCTAAAGACATATCGTCATATACGGCGGGATGCAGATGATGTCGTCTTTTATGGCGAGGTTTTTAGGGTGGATGATGTAGCAGCAGCCGATACGGTCGTTGTATTTTTCTTTGAAGCGCAGGAGCGATGTTGTTGAGTATTTCACTCCTGATTTTACCTCTATAGGGTATATTTTGTATTGCAGCTTGCTGTTGTTTGATATTATGAAGTCTATCTCTATGTCATTGCGCTTTTTCTCTGCGTTGTAGTGTGTGTAGAAGAAAAGGCGATGACCGTTGGAGGTCAGCATCTGAGCTATCGCATTTTCGTAGAGCATTCCTTCATTCAGGCCGAGCTTGCCGTTGATTATCTGCTTGTAGACTTCGTCCTCAAGCAGCTCGCTTTCGTCAAAAGCGTGGCTGACGAGCAGGCCGGTGTCACCCATATAGCATTTTATATACGTGTCAGATTCGTTCAGTGAAAGCCCGACGTTTGGGTCATTTGTGCGTCTGCACTCGTTTGTTATCATTGAGTTTGAGAGCCAGAAGAATGTTTCTTCGTATTGTTCGGCTGAAGAGCCTTCGGCTATGCGGTTGAAAACGACTCGTTTTTCATGGCGCGACAGCAGACCGGGGATCTGGTCAAATATCGTCAGGACTTTTGCACGGTATTGCGCGTTGATCTTCATAATGTCATTTCTGTAAAGTGAGAGGATATCTCGTTTTTCCAGATCAGCTCTGCCGAAATCTCTGTGATTTTCCAGAAATGCAGCTGCGCTCATAGGCATGCCGCCGACTAAAATGTATTGTTTGAAAATGAGCATGGCTTTTTCGTGGATGCTGCGCTCCAGCGGTAATTGTGGGTGCGCCTGGCGCACGAGCAGGATGTGATTTGATCAAGCATAAAATTCTTAATATTGCAGATGGTGTAATTCCCGAAAAACATGATAAAATATTTGAAATAGGCAAATGCAATGGCTGAAAGCCGGTGGAGCCGCCCGGCGGCTGAAAAGACGGGAATGGATAAAATGGAAAATATTACAGAAAAAATAATAAAAGCACTGAAAAGCTGCGTGCTCTGCCGTGGAATGAGCGATGAAGAGGTACGCGCTTTCTGTACGGGAGCAATGGCAGCGGGGACGCTGCGGCTCAGGAGCATTAATAAGGGCGAATATATATTTCATGAGGGAGCATCGCCGCAGACGATGTATATACTTGTGAGCGGGAGCATCGGGATATCGCGCGTGACGCTGTCGGGGCGGAGCATACTCGTCGAGGAGATAGCGGATAGCAGCGATATTTTCGGAGAGGTCTATCTGTTTCTCGGTATGCCATACAAGATATGTACTCGGGCTCTCGAGGATTCTGAGGTCATCGTGATGTCCGGAGACATGTTTTCCGGATTTTCCGGTTCAGAAGCTGTACACGATAACGGAGTATACGATATCGGCTCTCGGAGCGGGAGCACCGGCGCAGCTGACTATATAATGGTAAGAAATATGCTGTCGCTGCTTTCGCAGAAGGCATACATGCTGAGCAGCAGGATACAGGTGCTTGCGAGTCCGAGCATAAGAGAAAAAGCTGCGCGCTTTATACTTGAAAGAGAGCTCGCCGATGGCAGCGTGGGCACTGAAATGAGCCGCGAGGCCATGGCGGACTACATGGGCGTAACGCGCCCGTCACTCTCGCGCGAGCTTGGAAAGATGCAGGCAGAGGGTCTGATACGATTGGATGGCAGACGCATAGTCGTTACAGACCGGGATGGACTGGAAATGTATCTGTAAGAAAAAGTAAATAATAATATTGTGTTTGAAAATATGAAATCGGACCTGTTGTGCGTGAAAGCAGGTCCGATTTCTATGTCAGGTTATTTTAGATAGTATAATACACTTTCAGAAAATGAAAAAAATTACGATTTTGAAGGCGGAATGTTGCCAATATTGTATTTAAAAGGTAAAATATTGATATATATATGTGAGATTTAAGAAATCTAAAAAATCTAAATTATGGGGGAAAGTGTATTTGAGAGTAACAGAAAAGCTTTTAAAGCCACTGACGGAAGCTAAATACCTGAATGCAGAAAATGCTGACAGGTATCGCTGTATAATGCGAATATTTTTTGAGAATTACGAGAGGCTTCACTACTGGATGTATCAGGAGGAAGTTTACGATGAGATGATAAAGGAATCGTATTTTAAGGATTACAGGCCGGAGCAGTGCCAGCAGGATCTTGCGATGCTGACCGAATGGAAAAATCTGAATACGATACAGGATACGAGAAGAGTATCATCGATAGAAGAGTTTAAGAATAAAAAATTCAGATATCAGATGTCAGAGTACAGCGTAGAGATCGAGCGTCTTGTCCTCAGACTTGAAAATCTTTTTATAGAGGGCGCGTCACTTGAACCGACTCTGCTGGAGCGTATACGACTGAATACGGGAAAGCTTGCTGATATCGATGGTATGAATGATGATGAGGCGTATTCGCTGTGGAATGATCTTAATAAGGATTTTATGAGCCTTAATCAGAATTATCAGGACTACATGCGCGACCTTAACAGTGTGAAAGCTGAAGAGATGATGCGCACGAGAGCATTTATGGTATTCAAGGATCATTTGACGGATTATCTGCGTAATTTCATAAAAAGCCTGCAGCGTAATGTAGGCGTGATAGAGGAAGAGCTTAAACGCATAGATGATGATATGCGCGAGCGTATTATAGAAAAAATTACGGAGCATGAGCTTCAGATACCGAGGATGGATGTCGCGATATCACGTGAGCTCATAGAAAACAGAGTGCGCGGACGTTACATGAGTATATACGAGTGGTTCGTATCACAGGACGGACGCGAAAATGAAGCAACAAGACTTTTTGATGCTACAAATGACATAATCAGGAAAATAACGCGTTATGCTGTTCAGCTGAGCGAAAAGAATGCTCTCGGAGCGAACAGGCGCGAAGAATACAGAAAAGTTGCGGAAATATTTCTCAGATGCAGCGATATAAACGAAGCGCATAGAATGTCAGCAATGGTGTTTGGCATAGAGAGACCGTATCATCTGGAAGGCGATCCTGAGAGAGAAACAGACAGTATGAACTGCAGTGTATATGACGAAAAGCCGATGTCTCTTACGATCAAACCTCGAGTACGAACATACAAAGAAAAAGCAAAGCGCAGCGCGATAACTGCAGCGACCGAAAAAAAGCGTGAAGTCAGACGACTGATGCTCGAAAAGCAGAAAAATGATATGGATAAGGTCTCAGCGCTTGAAAGGGACGGACGAATAAAATTTTCAAACCTTCCTGTAATAGAACCGGATATAAGAGAAATACTGCTGAAATGGCTTTCAGACGCACTTGAGACGGCTGACCTGGCAGCCAGAACGGAAAACGGAAGACCGTATAAGCTTATATGCACAGACAAAAATAAAAAATGCGTTGTTCACTGCACAGATGGTAATTTTACCATGCCTGAATTTGAAATAGTTTTTCAGGAGGAAAATAAAGGAATATGACAAAAGAACTTGAATTGCTCCTGAACAGGCGATGGATACTGAAATCGACTGATAAGGAGCTGTATTATAGAGTAAGGGATGCGCTCGGTGAGATAAAAAAATTTTCATCTGAAAAGCTCGGATGCTATATTATGGAAAATCCGATGCTTGTAAAAATGGAAAAGATACCGGCTATTCCTGAAAGCTTTATGGGAATACGGGATTTTACAACAAATCAGGAATATGCTTATCTGTGTGTACTGCTGATGTTCCTTGAGGATAAGGATGCTCAGGAGCAGTTTATACTTTCACAGCTTACGGAGTATATAGCATCAAATATGCCGTCTGAGCCGGTCGACTGGACATTTTACAAAAACAGGCGTTGCCTCATAAAAGTACTCCGATATGCAGTAAAGCAGGGGATAATAGCAGTGACTGACGGACGCGATGATGATTTTATAGATGATTATTCAGGTGAAGTCCTTTATGAAAATACAGGTGTATCAAGATATTTTATGCGTAATTTTTCAAATGATATTATGTCCTTTTCTCGCCCTGAAGATTTCAACAAAAGTGAATGGTTCGAAATAGACGAGGACAGAGGCATCGCGCGCAGGCAGCGCGTTTATAAAAGACTGCTCTTTGCCCCGGGAATGTACCGTGCAGACGGTTCTCCCGAAGATTTTGAGTATCTGAAGAATCAGGGAAATAATCTCAGGGAAAACCTGGAGCGCATGTTTGACTGCAGGGTCAATATACACAGAGGGAGCGCTTTCCTTATATCCGGTGACGGATGCCGGATGGGAGAGGTATTCCCGGGAAATAATGTTATTTCTGACATATTGCTGATGTGCTGCGCAGAAATAAGGCAGCGTATGGAAAGCGGTGTCTGGAAGACTGCTGCTGATGATACATGCAGTGTTGATGTTGTTGAATTTGAAAACATGATAAGAGAGGTCAGAGAAAAATACAGTTCGGGTTTTACAAAAAATTACAGGGAACTGCCCGATGGTGAATTTGTAAATGATGTAAAAGAAGAACTTGAGCGCTGGATGTTTATAAGGACTAACGGAAAAACTCATCAGGTGACTATATATCCGGCAGCAGGCAAGATAGAGGGCAGCTACCCTGAAGATTACAGCGCATTGGAAGGTAAAACGGTGGGAGGAAACAGATGAACAGCAGATGGCAGGCGAATAAAACAGGACTGATAAATTTCTGGTATTACGATGAACAGGAGTTTCCGTTCGTAAATGGCAGGATGCTTCTGAGAGGTTCAAACGGTTCGGGGAAATCGGTAACGATGCAGAGCGTAGTGCCGCTGCTGCTTGACGGAAATATGAGCCCGGAGAGACTTGACCCGTTCGGTTCGCGCGACCGTAAGATGAGCAGTTATCTGCTTGAAGAGGATGATGAAAGGGAAGAACGCACAGGATACCTTTACCTGGAATTTAAGCGCCGCGACAGCGATACTTACTTTACGATAGGAATGGGAATAAAAGCTAAAAAAAGAAAGCAGCTTGATAAGTGGTATTTTGGTCTGAGTGACGGGCGCAGGATAGGGAAGGACTTTTATCTGTATAAAGACATCGGCGAAAAAGTGCCACTGTCAAAGAAAGAGCTGGAAAACCGTATCGGTGACGGCGGAAGAGTGTTCAGCAAGCAGTCGGAATACATGGAATACGTGAACCGCAATATATTTGGATTTGGAATTGTTGAAGAATACAAGGAAATGATAGACCTTCTGATACAGCTCAGAACGCCTAAGCTTTCGAAGGATTTCAAGCCTTCTGTCATAAATGACATACTCAGTGATTCTCTGCAGCCGCTTTCAGATGATGACCTAAGACCGATGTCAGAAGCCATAGAAAGTATGGACCAGCTCAGCATGAATCTCAAGAGCACTGAAAAGGCATATCGGGCTGCGTTTAATATAGATAAAGTATTTTCAAAATATAATAAGCTTGTTCTGTACGAAAAGGCTGATGATTATGAACGGGAAAAAAAGAATCTGAAGGAAGCGGTCAAAAGTAAAAGTGATCATGAAACGGAGCTTATTAAATGCAGGGAAGAGATCAGTGAACTTGAACGTGAGCAGATAAAAATAGAAGCAAAGAATGATGCCATGCAGAATGAAATGGCTTCTCTGAGAAAAAGTGATGCTGTTGAGCTTAAAAACAAGGAGATGAAGCTTAAGGCAGATATAGACTCACTTACTGAAAAGGAAAAGAAAAAGGAAGCTGATCTGGCATTCAAGCAGAACAGGCTTCTTGAAGAAAAAGAAAACCTCAAGGCAGAAGAAGACAAGCAGTATGAAAAGAAAAATGAAATAACAAAAATAATTGATAACATGAACCTGGATGCGGATATTATGTCATTTGTCGAACATGAATTTTTCTGCAAAGAGCTTATGGCAGAGCTTGAAAAAACTTACAAATATGATAAGCATGAAGAGCTGTTGAATAAATTAAAAGGAGAAATAGAAAAAGGAAAAAAGATACTTGACGAATTAAAGAGCCTTGAAGGGCTTAAAGACAAGCAGATACAAAAAAGAGATGAATGTATAAGGGAGCTTAACGCCCGACAGAAAAAATTAAATGATATAGAGTTGATGATGACAGCATCAGAGAACGAATGGAAGGAAGCGCTCATAAAATGGAATTCAGCAAATAAAGAACTTGTAATGGAAGAACCTGATACCAGAGAAATGCTTTCATTTGCTGACAACTACAGTCTGTCATCCGATTTTAATACTGTACGCGACAGGGCGGCAGATGTACGGCGAGTGAGAGAATCTGCTTTGCATAACAATATAGGTAAAAATCGTTCAGAAATGGAAAAGCTTACTGAGGAAAAGCTTTCAGTCGAAAAGGAGCTGTCTGAATGGCAGAATATGAAGGATCCTGAACCGCCTCGAAGTGAAGCTGTGCTGAATAACAGGAAAAGACTTACAGAACTGGGCATACCTTATCAGGAATTCTATAAAGTAATAGAATTCGGCAAAACGCTTGATGAAAGCGAGTGCGGAAAAATAGAAGAAACGCTGATGCGTATGGGTATCCTTGATGCTGTAGTTATAGAAGAACAGTACAGAGAAAAAGCTCTTGCTGCTGCGCCGGGATGCGAGGATAATTACCTTTTTGCCGGTGAGCCGTGCGAAGGAAAAAGTCTGCTCGATGTTCTTGAGCTTAACGATGAAGTCAACGATCTGTTTTCAAATCAGAGACTTACAGGAATACTCAGGAGCATATCATATAATGCTGATGGCGGCGGTGACGCCGGGTCAGGTGTAATGTCTGTTTCTGCTGATGGCTCATTCGGTATGGGTGTCATTACCGGAACGGTAACGGGCGAGCATGAGGCAGGCTTCCTCGGTACTAAGGCTCGTGAAAAAAAGCGTCAGGCTATGATAGAAGAGTGTAGGAAAAGACTGGAAGAACTGTCAGCGGAGATAGCAGAGCTCGAGAAAAAGAACGCCGAGCTGGAAAAGCGTAAAGAAATTCTGCTTTCAGAGTATGAAAGCTTACCGAATGATGCTGATATGAAAGCGAGTGCAGTAATGCTGCGCGATGCAAAAAATGAATGTGCAGCGCAGGAGGCGCTCAGGCAGAGTCTGGAAGATGAACTGAGCAAGATGACAACTCAGCTGAAGGCTGTAAAAAAGAATGCAGTGGAAGCATCTGAAAAACTTGGCATACAGTGCAGTCTTGATGCTTTTACTGAAGCATCAGAGGCTGCAACGGATTATACGCATGATCTGTCTCAGCTGAAGGCAAAGCATGAGGTCTATATCAGCAGTGTGAGCAATATACGGGTATCGAAGTCAAGATTAAACGATATACAGAACGACATTGATACTATAAGAGACGAATACAGCTCAGCTCAGCGAGATCTTCAGCGTAATAAGGCAGAATATGAATCTGTGCTTAAGCAGCTTGAAATGACAGATTATAAAGAAATAAAAGATCGTCTTGATGAATGTTCAGCGTGGCTTAAGGGATACAATGAATTGCATGGAAAATGTGTAGGGCAGCTGACTGAAGAAGAAGGCAAGGCAGAACGACTTAAAGAAAGTATAAAAGAATATTCAGATAAGGTCGATTCGTGTAAAGCAAACTCAGAGAAGCTGGAAAAATTCTATGTGAAGGAGCTTGAGCTTGGATATTGTGAAGTACCTGAGGAACTGAACGGCGAAGCGTCAAAAGTCAGAAATTATCTGGCAAATGATGTTAAGTCGCTGAAGAAAAATGATGTTTTGCAGGAACTTAACAATGTATATTTTGGGAATAAGGCTGATATGAGCGAATACAGCCTTACGCAGGGTGAGCTGTTCTCCGATCTGGATGATGAAAATGACGATTTGATGCATTCTCCTAAAAGATTTGATCTTTCAGGAAGATACGATGGCGTTAAAATATCATTTAAAAGCCTGATGACGCATCTTGAAGAGGAAATAGAAAACATAAAGAGCCTCATAAAGGAGAATGACCGTAATCTGTTTGAAGAAATACTTGCAAATAATGTAAGCAGGAAAATAAGAGGCAAAATAAATTCATCTACAGCATGGGTAAAAAAGATGAATGACCTCATGGGTGCGATGAATACGTCAAGCGGTCTCAGGCTCAGTCTCAGATGGAGGAGCCGAGCTGCGGAGCATGAAGATCAGCTTGATACGAGGGAGCTGGTAGAACTGCTGAAAAAAGATTACAATATAATGAGTGAAACTGAAAGCGAACGGCTTTCACTGCATTTCAGATCAAAGATAGAAGAGGCGCGCAGGCGCGCGTCAGACGATTCGGGAATAGTCTCATTTTATCAGATAATGAAGGAAACGCTTGATTACAGAAAATGGTTCGAATTCCAGCTGCTCTCTCAGAAAAACGGAGAAAAGCAGAAGGAGCTTACAAACAGCGTGTTTGGCACGTTCAGCGGCGGCGAAAAGGCTATGGCTATGTATGTTCCGCTGTTTTCGGCTGTCGTTGCAAAGTATCAGGGCGGGCGCGGCGACGCGCCGAGGCTCATATCTCTCGATGAGGCATTTGCCGGTGTTGACAACAGGAATATTCGTGATATGTTCAGGCTTATGTCGGAGTTTGAGTTCGACTTTATCATAAACTCGCAGGTACTGTGGGGCGACTGCGATACGCTTGACGCACTTGCCATATACCAGCTGGTGCGTCCTGAGAACGCTAAGTTTGTTACTGTTATGCCTTACGTATGGAACGGTCACAGCAGGGAGCTGATGGACAATGAGACCGACGTTGAAATGAGAGGTGCGGAGCTTGGATAATGATATTGAAAAAAGCTGTCTTCAATATTTTAAAGGCTCGTCTGTCTGGAAAAAAGTGTTAAGCGGGTTTAAAGAAAAGTACCGCTCATACGGCTGTTTTACGGGAACTGTAAAATTAAGGAATATTTCAAGCGATGAGATAGAGGCACTTGAAGGTTTTTTCGCAAAAAACTTTCACGGACAGGAAAGTATATCTGTTTCTGCAGAGAAGTTTCGAAAAGCTCTGGGATCAGGAAGGTTTTCAAGTGTAACGCCTGAACGTTTGCTTGAAATGTATTTTAATGAAAAAATAGTTGGAAAAAAGGCAGAACAGGAAGAAGCAGAACGCGTAAAAGAACTTACAGTTAAAAAATGGAAGGATACTTATCGCGGAACTCCGGCTGAAGCGGCTGAAGATAAGATAACAGAGCTGCTCAGAGCGTTAGAGCCGGATAAAGAACGGTGGGAGAAATATCTTTATCTTTGTGCGGATATAATAAACGCTCTGCCGTACAGAAACGGAGAATTACAGTATCTGTCAGTATTTGCAGCACAGATGACAGGCGACCCACATGCTTTTGATAAGGGAAGCTATGAAGGAAATTTACTGTATCAGATCGTAACTTTAGATATTGAGCTGCGCGGTATGGAAATAAAGAGTTCTGATATATTTCCTGCATACAAACGACAGCGTTCGTATCTCGAAGCAGGAATAATGATAGACGATGTTTCCAATTATACGATGCTGTACGGAGTACGCGGATTCAAGAAGGATGGCGAGCCGCATACAGGAATTGAAGGCTTTTACAGCGAACATGACATGGTACAGATCCCGCTCGCAGTGCTTTCAAAGCTGGAACGACTGGAATGTCCGGACAACAGAATATTTATAGTAGAAAACCCGTCTGTTTTTGCAATGCTGTGCGCAAAAGAAAGGTCGAGTGCATATATGTGCATGAATGGCCAGCCCAGACTAGCCGGTCTGGTAGCGCTGGAACTGCTTAAAAATTCAGATACCGAAGCTTACTATGCCGGTGACTTAGATCCTGAGGGTCTGCTTATAGCCCAAAAGCTGGCGAAATTCTACGGTTCAAAGCTTAATTTCAGAAATATGAGCAGTGAAGATTTTATGAAGAGCCACTCCGGTAAGAAAATATCGCAGAAGCGACTGAAAATACTTGAAAATATAACAGATGAAAGGCTAAAGCCTGCAGCAGAGCTTATAAAGAAATATCAGACAGCCGGATATCAGGAATTGATAATTTAATATTGAAATACCCCGAAAGCAACACTTAGCATTTCGGGGTATTCTTTATGGCGCCGTTTAGTCTAAAAGCCTGCCGTCGCATGAAATGATCTTTACCTGCCACGGAATCATCTTGCCGCTGTTTCTGAGCGCCGTAATGAGGGCGTTCTGCAGGCCGCCGCAGCATGGAACTTCCATGCGGACGAGCGTTATTTCCCTTATATCGTTCTGCTTTATGATCTCAGTCAGCTTTTCTGAGTAGTCAACAAAGTCGAGCTTTGGGCATCCTACGAGCGTTACGTGATCCTTCATGAACTCGTTGTGGAAGTTGCCGTATGAGAATGCTGTGCAGTCAGCCGCGATCAGGAGCTTTGCATTGTTGAAATACGGCGCTTTTATCGGCACGAGCTGTATTTGGCACGGCCACTGCTGAAGCTGGCTCTGCGGCGCGTATGAGGCTGCGGCCTGTGACGCAGGAGCAGCAGACGGAGCGGTCTCAGAAGGAACTTCTGCGTGGCGGTCAAACATCCTTGACATGCTTCCCGGACACATGTGAGGAGCCTCAGGTGCAGCACCCATGCTGCCGTTTTCTGAACCGGAGCATGATGACGGTGCGGGCTCAGGCGCAGAACCGCCGAACGCCTTTACAGCCGCTGCAGCGGCCTTTTTAGCTGCCATTCTTACAGCTACAGCCTCTTCATCGTAATCAGCCGCTTCGCGCTCTATTATCTCTATAGCGTCAGCAGGACATGCCGGAAGGCAGTCTCCGAGCCCGTCGCAGTAATCGTCCTTTATAAGTCTTGCAACGCCGTCTATCATAGCGATAGCGCCCTCGTGGCATGCTTCGGCGCAGGCGCCGCAGCCGTTACATTTTTCTTCGTGGATATGAACTATTTTTCTGATCATTATTATTTGACCTCCATGTATTTTTAATTTAATGTTTTCTGAAATATGTCCGGAACGAATGTCCGGGCATCAGGGTCGCGCGTCACCGCGCCAGTTTCATTTCTACTGTGTTTATGCTGTATTTGTGCTATGTGAGTAATATAAATGATTTTAAATAAAAAATCCGTAACATATGTTACGGATAAAAAATATCTTTTTTAAAATTTTGTTTTCGGATAATACATACGTCACAGAAAACTTCTGCTCTACAGAACGAGTGAAGGAGCAGTGTAAACTCTTGCTGCCATTTCCTGGTCGAGAAGGTAAAGACTGCGCGGGTCTTCGCCGTAGAGCTCCATCTTAGTGATGAGGTCCTGAGCATTTGTTTCTTCTTCGCCCTGTTCCTTTACGAACCAGTCGAGGAACTGCATAGTCCTGAAATCTCTGATGTCATAAGCAGCACCATATAAATTATGAATAAGGCTCGTAACGTATTCCTCGTGTTCGAGTCCCAGCTTGAGTACTTCCATGCCTGACTGAGGTTCCTTGTCAGGCTTGTCGATAGCTTCGAGAGTTACCTTGTTGCCGTTGTTCTGTAAGTACTGCATAAAGAGCATCGCATGATCTCTTTCTTCCTGAGCCTGGATAGTGTACCAGTTTGCAAAGCCCGAAAGACCGTTCTCTGTGAAATAATTAGAGAATGAAAGATAAAGATAAGCTGAGTAAAATTCCTTGTTGATCTGGTCGTTGAGCAGTTCTGTTACTTTTGTATTTAACATTTTATATTTCTCCTTTCGCTTTAAAATGTATAGTAAATAATATACGAATGCATAATACGCCTGCCGGTCGGCCAGGCCGACCACCAATACTGATTTTAACATTACTGCAGAAAAAAACAAGCGTATGCAGAGATCTATTTCTGATGGTAAAAGCTGAAGAAGTCTTTCATGCGCCCCATGGCCTCCTCAAGCTGTACGAGATTAGGCAGGTAGACTATACGGAAATGATCGGGTTCGCCCCAGTTAAAGCCCGTGCCGCACGTTATGAGTATCTTCTTTTCTTTTAACAGGTCAAGAGCGAACTGCTCGTCGTTCGTAATATTGAACTTTTTAACGTCCATCTTAGGGAATATATAGAACGCAGCTTTAGGCTTGACTACAGAGATCCCCGGTATGTCGCACAGAGCGTTGTATATGAACTCGCGCTGTTCGTAAATGCGGCCGCCCGGAACGAGCAGCTCGTCAGCGCTCTGGTATCCGCCGAGAGCAGTCTGTATTATGCTCTGCGCAGGAACGTTGGAGCACAGACGCATGGAAGAAAGCAGATTAAGGCCTTCGATATATCCCTGAACGTTTGACTTGTCACCGCAGAGGCACATCCAGCCGACACGGTAGCCAGCGACTCTGTGAGACTTGCTCAGGCCGTTGAAGCTTATAGTAAAGAGGTCAGGAGCGAGCGAAGCGAGCGCAACGTGCTCGTTTCCGTCCATTACGAGTCTGTCGTATATCTCATCAGCAAAAAGTATGAGGTCGTTTTCACGAGCGACCTGAACGATCTGCTCGAGCACGTCCTTAGGGTAGAGCGCGCCTGTAGGGTTGTTAGGGTTGATGACAACGATGCCCTTTGTGCGCGGAGTTACCTTCTTGCGGATATCGTCGATATCAGGCATCCAGTCAGACTGCTCATCGCATATATAATGCACTGCAGTGCCGCCTGCAAGCGTAACAGAAGCAGTCCACAGCGGGTAGTCAGGCGCAGGAACGAGTATTTCGTCGCCGTAGTCGAGAAGCCCCTGCATAGACATGGTTATGAGCTCGCTTACGCCGTTGCCCGTGTAGATGTCGTCCATACCGACATTAGGTATCTTCTTGAGCTGACAGTACTGCATGATAGCTTTTCTTGCGTTGAAAAGTCCCTTTGAATCAGAGTAGCCCTCAGTGTCGCGCAGGTTCATCATCATGTCCCTGACTATTTCGTCAGGCGCGTAGAGTCCGAAAGGCGCAGGGTTGCCGATGTTCAGCTTAAGGACATCTATGCCCTCTGATATCATTCTGTTTGCTTCGTCCATAACAGGACCTCTTATGTCATAGCATACGTTATCCAGCTTGCTTGATTTTTCGAATTTTCTCATTTTATAAACCTCCGTATTAGTTTAATAAAAAAGCCCTGAGCCTTGTAATATAAGGCTCAGGGCGAATATCCATATCCGTGTTACCACCTGAATTCGGGAAAAGCTTCCCGCTCTCTGTACGACTGAAAATGTAAATTTCTAAATTTATATTTTCTAATCGCGGTCCCTGTAACGTGGGAACATTACGCCTTCAGCTAATGATGCGATATGAATGGGTGCGCCGGGCGCACAGTCGTTATCTGATTTTATTATCAGATCTTATTACCGTACTCTCATTACCGTACTTTCATTATCGTACTCTCATTATCGTACTTTCATTATCGTACTCTCATTATCGTACTTTCATTATCGTACTCTCATTATCGTACTTTCATTATCGTACTCTCATTATCGTACTTTCATTATCGTACTCTCATTATCGTACTTTCATTATCGTACTCTCATTATCGTACTTTCATTATCGTACTTTCGCTGTCGGAGCTCGGGGACTGCTTCGGTCACTGCTGCATGAAGGCTTTTCAGCGGCTGCCTTCTCTCTGTGATGCAGGGAGGTAACTTACTCCTTCCCGTCATTGCTTCGTGTTTTCAGTTGTTGCCACTATGCTAACACCTGGCTTATGGCAAGTCAAGCGTTAAAATTCTGTCATTAACATGAATATTGTATTCAGAATGTATACTTTTTCGTAAATACAGGACGCCAATACAGGCGGGCGGGCATGCAGGT
>CAVGAH010000023.1:0-24271 GCA_963627215.1 bacterium
CGATCAATCAGTTCCCGGAGGGTCTTTTCATTGAAACTCACATTCGTAATGGTGGCAAACAGCCCCTCTATCACCAAATGCCATGTGCCCTCGTTCACATCGGGAGCATTATCCACCGCACGAGACAACCCAACCAAAGCGCCGGTCAGTTCGTCCTGAAGTTTCGCTACATCGGCGGTCTTGCCGCATACCCCTACCTTTCCTTTACAACCAGAGCAGCCTGCCGTCTGCTCACACTGAAAACAAAACATTTTTTGTTCCATCTTGAAATCCTCACTTTCTTTTTTAGTAAATTATATTTCCGCCCGTGGAAATGGTCACGGACTTATTGGTGATTGAGAATCAGTTCCCTTGTTGCCTGACGCATACGGCCAGCGCCGACCGCATTGGTGAGCGAGAG
The DNA here is from genome assembly GCA_963627215.1 of bacterium. Classification (GTDB taxonomy): domain Bacteria; phylum Bacillota; class Clostridia; order Peptostreptococcales; family Anaerovoracaceae; genus CAKQOE01. Next base: position 401 of record CAVGAH010000023.1, read on the forward strand.
CAAAAGGCGCAAATAAGCAGCTTTGCACCTGAGCGGGAGCAGCCGCAGCGCGGAAGCACAGGCACCGCAGCCGTTGCATTTATCCTGATCGATCTCAATCATTCTTCTTTATCATAACCGTGCCTCCTTGCTTTTCTGAGCATATTATAGTATAATAAATTCAATAAGTCGGTTGAATTTTCAACGAAAGAGGATTTTATGAAAAATTTTTTATCCGTTCTTCGGTCATCTCAGCTTTTCTCCGGCATTTCCGAGAATGAGCTTACATCCATGCTGTCCTGTCTTGGCACAAGAGAAGAGGACTTTCCGAAGGAAGCCTTTGTGCTGCGCGCCGGTGATATGGTAGATTCAATCGGTATTGTGCTGTCGGGAAGCGTACTGATTATACAGGAGGATATTTGGGGAAACCGAAATATCCTTTCAAAAGCCGGACCGGGACAGACATTTGCTGCCGCCTATGCCTGCGCTCCCGCTTCCAAGCTGAATGTGAGCGTAATAGCGGAAACACCTACCACTGTAATGTTTCTGAATGTAAGGCACATTTTGAATATGTGCCCGTCCGCCTGTTCGCACCACAACCGAGTGATCCGAAACCTCCTCAGCGAGCTTGCCGATAAAAATCTGCGATTTAACGAAAAGCTTACGCACATGGGGCAGCGGACCACAAGGTCAAAGATTATGTCCTACCTTTCCGCAGAAGCACAGCGGCTGGGAGCCTATGAATTTGATATTCCGTTTTCAAGACAGCAGTTTGCGGATTATCTCGGCGTTGAGCGCAGCGGGCTGTCGCTGGAGCTTGGAAAGATGAAAAAAGACGGCGTCCTCGATTACCATAAGAGCCATTTTATTTTGAAGGTATAACGACCGTTAAAGAAGCTGTGGAATTTCCTATGCTGGAAAGCTGCTTGAAACAAGGCTTTCCGGCTGTTTTCGGGCATAGAAAAACGCCACCGTAATTCTATCAAAATTACGGTGGCGTTATGGCAGAGGGCAGGGGATTTCTTCATATACATATATTATTTCCCGCCACGCATGCTGGTATAAACCTTCCCGCTTTCCATGCTGACACCTTTAGCCGCTGCAAGCTCGCTAACCGTAACGAGCTGATAGCCGCGTTTTGTAAGCTCCGGTATTATCACGTCGCAGGCGTCAGCCGTTGATTTGTAAAGGTCATGCATAAGGATTATATCGCCGTCCTGTACATGGTCGAGCACCTTTGACTGTACGGACGCTGCGTTTTTCGATTTCCAGTCGAGCGTATCTATCGACCAGTTTATCATAGGCTTTCCGACAGCGGCCTTTACCGTATCGTTCACCGCGCCGCCCACAGGTCTTACTATCACAGGTGCAGCGCCCGCATAATACGCTATCGCTACATCCGTATCATGTATCTGCTTCTGTATCTGTACTGTAGTAAGCTTTGTAAGCGGATTTTTGTGGTCGTATGTATGATTTCCTATCTGGCAGCCATCGGTCAAAGCGCGCTGCACGCTCGATGCGTACGTCTTTACTCTGTTTCCGACGACAAAGAATGTCGCGCGCCCGCCGTTTTCCTCAAGCTTTGCGAGTATCCTGTTCGTGACCGGCCCGTAAGGTCCGTCATCAAACGTAAGCGCTACCATCGGCTTTGACGGATCCGGTTCCTCCGATGAGGCCGGCTGCGACGTTACAGGCGGCTTTAATTTATTTGCGTTAAAATCATCACGCGCCTTCTGCATCTGCTTAACAAATGTCGGTCTGAAGCACGCTGACGTAAATTCTCTCATGCCGCTGCGCGTAGCAAGCGCCGCCGACATTCCTATAAGCGACATATACGACGATTTCGCGATAGTAACTTTATCATCCGTTGTATTTACATTATTTCCCTGAGCTACGTCACTCATAACTACACTAATGCTTTCATTATCCCCCGCAGCAGCCTGCTGCTGAACAGATGCTCCCGCATTATCAGTATTTGCATCGGATATGCCGTCTCCCGTGCTCCCTGCATATGAAAATACAGAGAACAGCATAACTGTTATTACCGCCATTGCTGTGATTGTTTTACATTTTCTGAGCATATATATTACCTCTTTTACCTCAATTGCATCTTTGATCGTATTTTTTGAGGTATCCCTTTTCTACGTAAATTATATGCTCCCGATACGCTATCATACAACGTATTTTTCCTTAAATAAATTTTAAACTTTTTAGAAACTTCTTCCATAAATATAGATGATCAATAGTTTTATTTTCTTAATATTTATGGTATTATTTCACATAATTGATAAATTTAACCGGACAGCCGAGAGGGCGTTACCACTGTCCTGAGTCTTGTACAGGAGGTGGTCGGCTTATGAGTACATATGAAGAATTTATGACGATAATTTCTGTAGCTATGTTAATAGTAGCCATTGTGAACTCAAAAAATAAGTAAACCGCCCTGTCTTTGGCTGGATAGGCGGTTTACTTATATAAATCAAATTTTCCACCAGGACAGATAGCTGTAACCTATCTGCTCGGCTGTCTTGCTAAGTTCATTATATGTCGAATATCTTTATAAGTCAACATACAAACTATTTTCTAATCTTCTTATTTCGTACCCGTAGACCCAAAACCGCCTGCACCGCGCACAGTGACCTCGAGCTCGTCGACCTCTTCAAAATCCACAGCCAGCACCGGCGTTATAACGAACTGCGCTATCCTCTCCTTGTCGGCTACAGTCTGATCCTCGTCTGAGTGATTGTGAAGCGCTACCATTATCTCGCCTCTGTAGTCAGCGTCAACGACACCTACCTTGTTTGCAGGCGCAAGTCCGCGCTTGCTCGCCAGACCACTTCTCGCGTACACCAGGCCTGCGTATCCTACAGGAACCTCAAGCGCTACGCCTGTATGTATCATGACAGTCTTTCCTGCAGGGATGACTGTATCGCCGCCCATGCACGCGTACAGATCCGCACCTGCGGCGTATTCAGAGCCGTACTTTGGAATTATCGCATTCTCGTCAAGCTTCTTTATTCTAACTGTTGTTTTTTCCATAATATTACAAACCTTTCATCCTGTTAATAATTAAAAAAGTGAGCAGCATATACTGCGCGATGCCCAGGGTCAAAGCCCTCTGTCATGATAACATACCTGCAATATATACTGCCATCAATATTTTCATTTTGTCTATCTAACGTCAACATGCGGATCGACCCAGAGCACCACATCATCAGTCTCAAGCGTCTTTTTAACATCTATGATACGCTGATTCGTCGAGCCGCGGAACCTCAAGTCAAGTACCTTTTTATCCTCAACAAATTCTCCGTCAACAAGAACGTCGATGCATGAAAGCATACCCATTATGACCGACTCGTCACCGAGCCTGTAGGTAAGCATGTCCTTTTCAATGTCGTATCCTGAATAACACCATATCGTCTTTTCAGGATAAAGCTCCTTCAGGCGTTTCAGGAACGGCATGAGAACGGCGCTGTTCCGGGGCTCGAAAGGCTCGCCGCCGAGCAGTGAGAAGCCCTTTATATACGAAGGCTCGAGAGCCTTTATTATCCTTTCCTGAATCGACTCGTCAAACGGCTGACCGTAATCAAAATCCCACGTTTCCGGATTGAAGCAGCCCTTGCAGTGGTGCGTACAGCCGCTTACGTAAAGTGATACGCGCACGCCCGGACCGTTCGCGATATCATGTGTTTTAATTGTAGCGTAATTCATGTCAGACCTCATAAAACTTTTAAGGTGAGGCGGCGCATGCCGTCTCACCTTTTTATCTTACCATATATATTATTGTAATAAGCAATAATGCTGCGGGGCCGCCGGCGGCCGGAAGGCGCTTCGACCTCATTTGCGCATTAATGCATTTATTTATTATTTACAGATGAAGGACTCTTGCCTTTATTTCCTTAGTCTTACCGACGTTCCAGAAGTTTTCACCGAGATAACCGCATGTGCGGCGCGTAACGTTCATCTTATCGTGATCCTTGTTTCCGCAGTTCGGGCATTCCCACTCGCCTTCATCGTTTATGATTATCTCGCCGTCGTAGCCGCATACGTGGCAGTAGTCAGACTTAGTGTTGAACTCAGCATACTGGATATTGTCGTAGATAAATCTTACTACATCTTCCATTGCTTCCAGATTATTTCTCATATTTGGCACTTCGACATAAGAGATAGCGCCGCCGGAAGATATCGGCTGGAAATCAGACTCAAACTTGAACTTTGAGAATGCATCTATTTCCTCGCGAACGTCAACGTGATAAGAGTTAGTATAGTAGCCCTTGTCTGTAACATCCTTTATAGTTCCGAAGCGAGCCTGGTCTATACGTGCGAAACGGTAGCAGAGCGACTCGGCAGGCGTACCGTAAAGAGAGAATCCAAGACCAGTGTCAGCCTTCCATTTCTTGCATGCTGCGTTCATATAGTTCATAACGCGCATGGCGAATTCTCTGCCCTTAGGGTCTGTGTGACTCACGCCCTTCATTACCTTAGTCATTTCATATATGCCGATATAGCCGAGCGACAGAGTCGAATAACCGTACATAAGGTATTTGTCGATTACCTCGCCCTTTTCAAGTCTCGCGATAGCTCCGTACTGCCAGTGGACGGGGCTCGTGTCTGACTTCACGCCGAGGAGTGCGTTGTGTCTGCACATGAGCGCCTCGTAGCAAAGCTGAAGTCTCTCGTCCATGAGCTTCCAGAATTTGTCTTCGTCACCGTCCGCCAGTATTGCTATCTGCGGAAGATTTATGCTGACAACGCCCTGATTGAAGCGACCCTCAAACTTGTAGTTGCCGTTTTCGTCCTTCCATGGAGAAAGGAAGCTTCTGCAGCCCATGCAGCTGAAAACGTTGCCCTCGTAATTTTCACGCATCTTCTTAGCTGAGATATAATCAGGGTACATGCGCTTTGCAGAGCACTTTACAGCCATTCTCGTAAGGTAGTCGTACTTGCCGCCCTTCAGGCAGTTGTGCTCATCGAGTACGTATATGAGCTTAGGGAACGCCGGCGTTACATAAACACCCTTTTCATTCTTTATGCCTTCGTAACGCTGTCTGATTATTTCCTCGATTATCATGGCGTTTTCATCTATATATTCATCGCCCTCCTGAAGATTCAGGAATATAGTAACGAAAGGAGACTGACCGTTTGTAGTCATCAGTGTGTTTATCTGATACTGGATAGTCTGTACGCCGCTCTTGAGCTCGTCCTTCAGGCGACGCTGAGTGAGCTTTTCTATTACCTCTTCAGGAACGTCTTCTCCTGCGCATTCCTCTTCTATCTGTCTCTTAAACTTTTCATAGCTCTTTCTGAGGTACTTTCCGAGGTGCGATATATCTACAGACTGACCGCCGTACTGACTGCTCGCTACAGACGCGATTATCTGTGTCATGACAGTGCATGCTACCTGGAAGCTCTTAGGCGACTCTATGAGTTTGCCGTTCATGACAGTGCCGTTGTCGAGCATATCACCGATATTTACGAGGCAGCAGTTGAATATAGGCTGCAGGAAATAGTCAGCATCGTGGAAATGTATTGCGCCCTCCTCATGAGCCTTTGATATCTTTTCAGGAAGAAGGAGCCTTCGTGTCAGGTCCTTAGAGACTTCGCCCGCGATAAGGTCTCGCTGTGTTGCAGCCATAACAGCGTTTTTATTGGAGTTTTCTTCCATTACATCCTTATTGCTGTTCTTTATAAGGCTGAGTATCGATTCATCCGTCGTGTTCGCTTTTCTTATAAGCGCTCTTGAATATCTGTACTTTATATAGTGTTTTGCAAGCTCGAACTTTCTTTCGCCCATGAGCTGATTTTCCACCATATCCTGTATGTCTTCAACAAGAAGTCTCGGACGCTGCTTTGACTCTATATAGAGAGCGATCTGGCGTATTTTTTCGTCGGATAACCGCTGACCTTCCTCGACATTCGCATTTGCCTTTTTTATGGCGCTTTCGATCTTGCTCTTGTCGAAATCGACCGTTCTGCCGTCTCTCTTAATGACTTTCATTCTTACTCCTCCGTTCCGATGCTGGTTTAGTTCAAAAGTTTAACTGAAAAATCTCATAATAAATGCCACTGGATGTTCTTCGGAAAACGACAACGTCTGTCATGCAGTACCGTCTGCATCGATATCGTTCCCTCTGTTTATCATTGCGGCAAACCAAAGCTTTCTTTGTTTCTACGGGTTATTTTAGCAGAAGCCGGGCTGATTGTCTATATGATAATTTTTCATCGTCTCCATATTTAGTAAGTCAAGCACTATTTTTAAGTTTTTTAACACAATATATTGTATTGTTTTCACATCACGTCAATTTCCATCTTTTTCATATTTCGTCGTAACTCCCCTCATTCCATGCGTTGTACAGTTTTACATACACAACAGCAAAAAATTTTTCATCAATATGTTGAGTTGACAATAATAATAGAATTTATTTACATATTTTCTCCGAAAGCTGCCTGCGTGAAGTTATATCCAACTTTGAGTATATACGCTGCAGAGTCGTCTTTACAGTATTTTCACTTATACCCAGTTTTTCGGATATTTCTCTATTTATCATACCTGAAGCAGCACATGACGCTACCTGAGTTTCACGCTTCGTAAGATTACTGAAACGGCTTCCGTGCATCGCAGCACGGCATTTTTCGCGATTCGTACCGTAATCCTTTATAGCCTGTACTGCACGTTCAGCGATATCACTGAATTCTTCCGGCAGCTGACGAATGAGCGGCACAAGCTCCTCACCGTAAAAAACTACAGAGGCCATATTTTCAGTCTCACGCACGAGCTCAAACGCGCTTTTCAGGCACTCACGCGCATTATACGTTTTTCCTATCTCGTTCCATGCTGAAGCCATTACCAGATATACCGCTTCTTTTACTACGAGATTTCTGCACATCGATGAATCGCCGAAAAACAAGTCGGTGTAACTCAGCAGCTTATTGTATTTTTTCATGGACAGCAGTACATACATGTGCATCAGATATATAGACGGCATTGCAGGATAAAGCAGCTCGACCTCAGAGAAATCACCTGTCCGCAGCCAGTCTGCAACATTTCCGGACTCCCCGAGCTGTATACTTATCCAGGTGCGGCATACATCTGCAGTCTTTTTAAGCGGACTCATCATTATTTCGCGCTCCCGCTCAATAAAATCCTTCATCGGGTCATTAGACGGGCTAAACTCACCTCTGGCTATCGCCAACCTTGTCCTCAGAAAAGCCCCGCACAGCCTCACACCCATAGTGCGTTCCGGCGTTCCCTCGCACTCACGTGCAGCTCTGTCCATCATTATCTCAGCCATATCGTAATCCAGCCGCATAAATGCAGCCTCAGCCTTAGCCTCACTGCTTACGCCGGCCCAGCCGGCTCCTATCAGCCTTTTGCCACGCTCAGATACCTCATCTATCATATCGAGCGTTTTGTCAAGAGAACCTCCGTTATAAAAAAGCTTAAGAACAGCAGTAGAGCCGTACGTTCTCGGTATTACAGAATGCTCCGTCCTCTTAACTCCGTCAAAAACAGCCAGCGCGTTATCATAATCCTGCTTTACTTTATTAAGATCCTCAAAATCTGTCATTGCACGAAATATCGAATAATCGCACAGCAGTGAATTTTTCTCCTTCTCCGAAAGACGCTTGTCGGAATACAGGTCCTCAAGGAATTCAAGTGACGCATCCCTGTAAAGCTCAAGCTCGCCGAAATTGAAAAAACGCCACGCCATGTAAAGCATGGCCAGATGATACCTGCTCCTTATCTCACGCGGGCAGTCCTTGTAGTATTTTATATAATTAGAACGTTTTTCCTCATCGCGTCCTATATGCCTGCCTCGCTCTATAGCCGACATCATCAGCTTAAATTCCCCTGCACGGTAGTAATAATCGGCAGCCTTTACAAACTCACTGTCCTCGAGCATGATATCGCCTGCTGCCTTAAGCCTTTTACTCATACGTGCTCCCGCACGATTCATCTCATTCTCTATATAATTCAGCAGATGCTCCCGATATAGTTTTATAAACCTGAACGCATTATCTCTTGCCCCATACATTATATACATGTTGTGAAGGCGCATGCTCCGTATAAGCTCCGCTGCGTCAGAACGCCCCGTAAAACGTTCCGCCTGGCTGATCGTAAACTGGTCCATTATACCTATCTGCCTTGCAAAAGCTATCTCCTCCTGTATCCTGTCAACATTTCCTATACCGGCTATATAATCTTCAATATCTATGTCAGCAGCACTGACGCCACTTCGAATGTATTCGTTTACCATGAGCGACAGGAGCATCGCCCAGCCTTCTGTCCTTCTGTGCAGATAAAGCACTGTCCTGTGGTCGACCGAAACGCCGCTGAGCTTCAGGAATTCACTCGTTCCGTTTTCATCAAAAAGAAGCATCTCCGGTATGACAAGGCTGACGCTGCCTCTCACTACATCACCGCTGTACCTGTTCCAGTAGTTCAGTCTCGATGTTATGACAAAATGTATCCTTCCTCCTGATTCCACAGCAAGCCTGCATAGCATGCATGCGACGGCACCGCCGTCCTCCAGTTCATGAAGATCCTCCACTATTATCCTTATGCGTGCTCCCGACTGTCTGACATTTTGAAGCGCCCTGTCAGCAGCTCTGTAAATTTCCTCATCATCTACTTGTAATTTTTTATATTTTTTCCAGTTATCAACAGACGACAGTGCATCCGATAACTCGCTGAAGCGACTGTACAACAGATCGCTCAAGCGCCGCATAAAATAATTTATATCATCAAAATGAAGATTTATCCTGTACGTATCCTCGTCATCCTTAAGAGACTCAACAAGCACGGTCTTACCATATCCCGGCGGCGCTCCTATAAATGTTACCGGAAAGTCATACGTATGCTTCATAATATCCCGCAACGACCTGCTTATAAACCTTGCCGACGGGTCGAACTGCCTGTGTCTGGCCATTTATTCTCCTCCTGTGTACATTGATTCTGAATACTTTTTAGTGTCAGCATCACCCGTTTAGAGTGTTTTTTTCGTATTATTATATACTATAATAACCCTGTAATCATGTTACATGAAATAAATATTTACTTGGAAGGAACAGAGAATATGAATAAAACAGCTCTCATTCAGGAAATGTCAAAAAAAACTGACATGCCTAAAAAAGACGTAGAAAGAGTTCTGAACGCCTTTTGGGAATGTGTTGAGACTTCTCTGATAAACGGCGAAAAGGTACAGCTTACAGGCTTCGGAACATTTGATGTAAAGCGCAAGGGTCCTCGCCCGGGCAGAAATCCTAAAAAACCTGAGATAGAGATCATGATCCCTGCAGCTAACGTTCCTTGTTTCAAACCCGGAAAATACCTGAAGAAATCACTAAACAGTATTGAGGCTGAATAAAAACAAATTCTATTGTCGATCACACGAATCAACGGCTCTGTATGAAAAAAGTATTCATGCAGAGCCTTTTTTCTGTTAAAATTGAATCAATACATTTACATCAAACAGGAGGACATACACCATGAGATGGACGCACGAAGAGCGCAAGCAGAAGCTCATAGAAATAACTAACCGCGACGCCGAGATAAATGAAAAGGCCGGGGCACCGATATACAAAATGGAATTCGTCGATTACAATGACAATGATGAGCTCATCCTTAAATATTACATAAAGCCGTGGCAGAGAAACCCGTTCGGCAATCTCCAGGGCGGCATGATATGCTACTACATCGACGCTACAGCAGGCGCACTTTCATGGGCGGCCGTTGACTGCGACCCTGTAGGAACTGTAGATATAAACGTAAACTTTATCCGCGCCGTATCTGAAAACGCGGACTATATAACAGTAAAGGCAAAGGTCATCAGCATAGGCCGCCGCGTAGTCGTTGCCACTGCTGAGGTATATGACCCTGAAGGCTGGCTCATGGCTGTAGCTGCTACAAATACTACACGCCTGCTGCCTCCTGACCCTAATCCGGTAATTGTATAACAGGCATAATGTGGGCGCGCCGGGCGCGCGGGCTGCATAGTTTAAAACGGACCGTTTTCCATTTTGAGGCAGCGGTCCGTTCATTACTTTATTTCATATTATATATTATTTATTACATACATCTCTCAACGATACGCTCAACATCCTCTTTGCTCTCAAGCTCTTCAGCTATCAGGAACTTAGGTCCGATAAGATGCTCAAGGCTCGTTATGCCGGCCTGATGATAACGCTCACCATCGTGCGAGCCGCAGTACTGCGTCAGGACTATAGGCCTTACGCTCATTTCGAAAAGGTCTGTGGCAGTCGTAAGCACGCAGCACTCCGTATCGTAGCCGATAACAAAAACGTGCTCCGGAAGCTCGCCATCGTTGATATCACGCAGCAGCTCCTTCATTTCATCAGTCATGCTGGAGAATGTGTTCTTTTCCACTATATGGTCAACATATTCCTTTATTTCAGGACGGAGATCCTGTTCTTCCTCAGTGCAGAGACCGTGCCAGTCCATGAGGCGACAGATATTGCTGCCCTCTTCGTTCCAGTATTTGGTAGCTATAACTACGTCAAAAAGCTCGCGCTCCATAAGGTCTTTCACACGCTTGAAAGATTCCTCTGCATAATCTGTTTTTACAAAGCCGTTCTGGATATCTACAAGAATTATGATATTTTTCATTTTTACCTCTTTTTGCCTTTATTTTCTTCCGTTTTCCTCTGAATTTCAGAGATTCATGCGATTAAACCCGTCAATTCATTGACTTTACGCGTTTAATATTATATTATAGTTTGAATCTTAAACACAACATGATTCTGAAAGGAATAAAACATGTCAGATATATTTTATGTCTACGGCGGATCTGCATACGCCAATCTCACTAATAAATGTCCGTGCCGCTGCACTTTTTGCATAAGGCAGAACGGCGAATCTGTAGGCGATGCCACAAATCTCTGGCTCGGAGCCGACCCTGCAATTGATGACATACTCGCAGCGCTGAAGGAGTTTCCTCTTGCTGATTTCGACGAGCTGGTATTCTGCGGCTACGGCGAGCCTACGTGCGCTGTTGAAAATCTCGCAGCGACTGCAAAATACGTAAAAGAAAATTATAATGTAAAAACACGTCTTAATACGAATGGTCTGGGCAACATGATAAACGGCAGAGACATACTGCCTGAGATAGCTCCGTACCTCGATGCCATCTCCATCAGCCTGAACGCTCCCACAGCGGAGAAGTACAACGAGCTCTGCAACCCTGTATACGATGGCGCCTTCGAGGAAATGCTCCGCTTTGCAGAGAGCTGCAAGGGCATGATACCTGAAATAACGCTGAGTGTCGTTGACGTCATTTCAGAAGAAGACATCGAAGCCTGCCGCAAAATAGCGTCAGACCTCGGCATACACTACAGAGTAAGAGTAAAAAGCTAAAAGGACATAACAGTTAAGAGTAAAAAACGTAAAAAACGTAAAAAATGTAAAAGGAGAATCTGATGTTTCGCGTAAAAAAGGAAGACTATAATTCGGTACAGTTTATACCGGATTACAATTCAAGCTCAACTCACAGAATCAAGGCCAAAAGATCCGCAAGAAAACATCACAGCAAGGCAATATTCATCGGCGTCATCATCGCCGTTATCGCAGCTGTAGCAGCAGCAGGCATCGGTGCTTATCTTTACTTTACATACTATAATCCTACAAGCAAGTACGTAAGAGCGCTCGCCGCAGAGGATTTTGACACATGTAAGCAGATAAGCAGCGACAACGCATTCGATACAGGTTTTGTAAGCGCCATAGAGGCCACCGTCACAGATGCAGCTCAGAAGGTGCTCGACAGCTACAAGGCAGGCACTCTCAGCAGCGATGAAGCCATATCTCAGCTCAACAACTACAATGAGATATCGGACGACTGCTTCAAGGAAAAGATAGACGGCATGATAACCGAGATAAACACGATAGTTTCGCTTCACAGCAACGTAACAGCCGCTCAGGATATATTTGCTGCAGGCAAGTATCTCGATGGCGTAGACCAGCTCATATCAGCATCAGCTGCAGCCGCTGAGCACGGCATCGATGTTGAAAGCGACGTTTCATCCGTCATAGAGGGCAGCACGATAAATATAAAGGAAGCACTCTTCACAGAGTTCGCATCACTTATCAAAAATGAAAACTACGATAAGATAAACTCATATCTCGATTTTATAACAAAGTACGACAGCGACACAGACTACACTGATTTCAGAACTACAGTCACAGAAGTACAGGACGGCACGACAAAGATAAAAACCGCTTCACGCGACGCATCAAATATCGCAAAGCAGGCGAGGAAAGAAGCAAAAGCTCAGGCTCGCACTGCAGAAGCGCAGACGTCCGGTCAGATATAATAGCTGATGAGATGAATAATTAAACGAATGCCCGATAAGCACGGCGGCCCGCCGCCCGGCTGGATCACAAAAAACAAAACACCATTCACAAATGATAAGCATATCATCAGGTGAATGGCGTTTCTCTGTATAGATTTCTGTATTAAAAGGAAAATATTAATTAAAATAAAAATATTAAAAAAGTATTTTCATCGTAGTACCACGGCCCAGATCCGACTCCACAGATATCTGAGCGCCCATAACACTCACGCCGTGCTTTACTATAGAAAGGCCCAGACCGGTGCCGGAAACAGCCCCTGTATGGGCCTTATCCGCCCTGTAGAAGCGTTCAAATATCCTCGGCATGTCTTCGGGCGCTATGCCCTTTCCTGTGTCCGATATCACGATACAAGGCCTTGAGCCCTCATACCCTGTATTAATATCAGCACTGCCTCCAGGTACGTTATATTTTATCGCATTTTCAGTTATATTAAATATTACTTCATCAAGTATCTGCGGTATCACCCTGACAGCAGCATGCTCACCGCTCACCGTCAGCTTTACGCCGCAGCTCTTTGCGTGATCCTCAAGACGCTCCGCCACGACCTCCGCCTGGCTCATGAGGTCTGTGTCCTCCTTCTCAGGCAGATCTGTATCCGATTCAAGCTTCGAAAGCCTGAGTATGTCGGCTATGAGCGAAAGCAGTCTCTGCGCTTCATCGTATATTTTTTCTGAAAAATGCTGCATATCTTCAGGTCTTACAAGACCGCTCTTCATTATCTCAGCAAAGCCGAGTATAGATGTGAGCGGCGTTTTCAGCTCGTGCGTCACATTAGCTGTAAATTCCTTCCTTACAGCATGCTGCTCCACGAGCTCATCCATCTGCGCTTTTATCTGCGCATTCTGGTCAGCTATTTTATCAAGCAATGGTGTCAGCTCCGTATAAACTTCTGATGTGTGCGGCTCGTCAAGGTCTATCGAGTTCACAGGCTCAGTTATGCGCCTTGAAAGACTCGCCGCCATCATAAGAGATATAAATATCACAACAGCTATAAGTGCTGCGAGCGACGGCAGCGATCTGACCATCAGCGACAGCAGTGTGCTCTGTGTTATGCTCACTCTGAGCACAGTCCCGTCATCGAGACGCAGCGCATAATAATGAGTTTTTTCTGCAAGAGTCGATGAATACCGCGTACATTCGCCGCTTCCATTTTTGAGCGCCTCAGCTACCTCTTCTCTGTCGGCATGATTCTCCATGGCCGCCGGGTCAGCGGAGCTGTCGTATATTACAGTACCGTCATTGGCTATCCACGTTATGCGGCTGTCCTGTCTCGCATGCATTCCTATATCATTCAGATACGATACGCCCGACGTCTGTATTCCTCCGGAAATATACCGAGCTTCATCCTTCAGCTTTGCGTCATATTCGCTCGAATAATACCCCCAGAGCACGCCCATAACTATGATGACTGACAGCAGCAGAACAAGCATGGACGTAACGAATACGCCGCTGAATATTTTCTTTTTCATTGTCATTTTTTGTAAACACTCCCGTCATCTGCACCGGTACACGCATAAGGATACAAAAATACCGCACGTACCGACCGCACCGTTATGCCAGCTTATCCTCCAGCTTATAGCCTATGCCCCTTACAGTCTTTATGCACGCTCCCGCATCGCCGAGCTTGCTTCTGAGCGTCCTTATATGAACGTCTATAGTCCTCGTCTCACCGTCAAAATCATAACCCCATATCTCATTGAGCAGCCTGTCGCGCTCCAGCACGATATTCCTGTTCTGCATGAGCAGGCTCAGCAGCTCAAATTCCTTGTATGTCAGTACTACCTCTGCGCCGTCGGCAGTAACAGTATGACGCTTGCGGTCGAGCGATATGCCGCCCGCCGAAAGTATATCCTGTTCCTTCTTTTCAGAGCGACGCAGCACAGCCTTTATGCGCGATATCAGCTCCATGATGCTGAACGGCTTCGTTACATAATCGTCAGCGCCGCTGTCGAGCCCTATCACCTTATCGTACTCGCCGGTCTTTGCGGTCAGCATTATAACAGGTATGTCTGCCGTTGAGCTGTCGGCGCGCAGGCCGCGCAGTATGTGGAGTCCGTCTTCTTCCGGAAGCATTATGTCCAGAAGTATGAGCTCCGGCTTTTTCTCCCTCATCGCCGCGTGAAACCTCGTCGGCGTCTCAAAGCCTTCTGCTTCAAACCCGCTGTTGTTCAGAGAATATTCCAGTAATTCTCTTATGCTGTTGTCGTCCTCAACGATATATATCATACCTGTACGCCTGCCCTTCATATATAGCACCGCTCTTTTGTGCAGACCGGTAATAGATGCACGAATGCATGAATGCGCTAATACGCTAATGCGCTAATGTGCTTCGCTCCGAATCCTTACCGCTCCGCTGCCCGGCGGCCCGGCCGCCCCGCTGTGTGTTTATTTATTGCCTATATCTTCTATATTGTGCGACCCAGTTATCGAATAGATCACCCATTCCGCGATATTGCAGGCGTGGTCGCCTATCCTCTCGAGATACTTGGTCACCATCATTATATCAAATAATTCCTCGCCCTTATCACTGTTTTTGACAACTTCGGAAATTATCTCGCTCTTTATACTGACAAAAAGGTCATCCACGATGTTATCATAAAGAATTACATTTTTTGCCATTTCAGCATCAGCGTTTACAAATGCGTCAACACTGTTGTTTACCATTTTTGCCGCAGCTTCAGCCATCTCCTTGAGATGCACTTCACATATTATCTGGCTTCCGCTGAGGAACCTCGCCATATCAGCGATATCCTGCGCCTGATCGCCTATACGTTCCATGTCTGATATCATCTTGAGCGCCGACGATACGTTTCTGAGGTCTGTAGCGACGGGCTGCTGCTTGAGTATGAGCTTCATGCACATCGACTCTATAGTACGCTCCTGAACGTCTATTTCCTTTTCAAGCGACTGCGTCTTTTTTACCATTTCCGGGTCGTTGTCAAAGAGCGAGCTCATGGCTGAGCTTATCGCTTCCTCGCACATCCTGCCCATATTAACGAGTTCATTATGCAGCTTTTCAAGCTGGTCATTGTAAAGGACACGCATCATCCGAACCTCCCTGTAATATAATCTTCTGTACGCTTATCCTGCGGATATGAAAACAGCGTGTCTGTCTTTGCGTACTCTACCATCTCGCCAAGCAGGAAAAACGCAGTTCTGTCTGAGATACGCGTAGCCTGCTGCATATTGTGTGTAACTATTACTATAGTGTATTTTTCCTTAAGCTCTATCGCAAGGTCTTCTATCTTTGAAGTAGATATCGGGTCGAGCGCACTTGTAGGCTCATCCATCAGGAGCACCTCAGGCTCTACCGCCAGAGCTCTCGCTATGCAAAGCCTCTGCTGCTGACCGCCCGACATGCCGAGCGCACTTGTTTTGAGTCTGTCCTTTGTTTCCTCCCATATCGCAGCGCCCCTGAGCGACCTTTCAACTATCTCGTCGAGCTGCGACTTTTTTCTTATGCCGTGAGTCCTCGGACCGTAAGCGATGTTGTCGTATATGCTCATCGGGAACGGATTCGGCTTCTGGAATACCATTCCCACCCTTTTTCTTAAATTATTTACATCTATATTTCCGTATATATCCTCACCGTCGAGAGTTATGCTGCCTGTTATTTTACACCCCTCTACAAGGTCGTTCATCCTGTTGAGCGACTTCAGCAGCGTTGATTTTCCACAGCCTGACGGTCCGATAAACGCGGTTATCTCACCTGCCGGGATATCAAGGTTTATATCCTTCAGCGCGTGGAAATCGCCGTAATACAGATCCATATTTGAAATGTTTATTTTATCCATTATATAATGCTCCGTTTATTTTTTAGTAAGCTTTCCTGCTATCAGCTCTGACGCGAGGTTTATTATAACTACGACTATAAGCAGCACGACTGCCGTTGCGAACGCCTCGTTCATGTGCAGTCCCTCAGACTGCTGGATATACATGTGTACGGAAAGCGTTCTTGAAGACGACATGAGCGATGTAGCTACCTTTGCTACAGAGCCTGCCGTAAATATCAGCGCAGCAGTTTCTCCTACGACTCTTCCTACGCCGAGTATGATACCTGAAAGTATCCCCGGAACTGCCGAAGGAAGTATTATGGAAAATATAGTCCTCAGTCTGCCGGCACCCAGACCGTAGCTGCCCTCACGGTACGTATCAGGCACCGCTATCAGCGCCTCTTCAGTAGTTCGCATTATAAGAGGAAGTATCATAGTCGCCATGGTCAGCGAGCCGCCGAGCAGCGTGAGCCCGAGCTTTAGCCCTATAACGAATATCAGATATCCTACAAGTCCGTACACGATAGACGGTATGCCCGAAAGCGTCTCAGCCGTAAGCCTTATCGCCGTTACGAATTTATTTCCGCGCTTAGCGTATTCCACGAGGTATATAGCGCAGCCTATGCCGACAGGCACTGCGAAAAGCAGCGAAAGCGCCGTCATATATATCGTATTTATAATAGACGGGAGCATCGACTGGTTTTCTTCAGTATATTTCAGCGAAAACATGTCAAGATTCAGGTACGGTATGCCCTTTACAGCCACGTATATGATTATAGAGAACGTAACGCCCGCAGTTATTACTGCCGAGAGCACGAGAAGCATGAATATCACGAGCGAGCCGGGCGAGCCCTTGTATTCGCGCATTTTTCTTGAAAATCTTTCCTTTAAACTCATTTTCTATATCACTCCCTACGCTCTGTCGCTGTTCTTGCTCCTCAGCAGAGAAACGCACAGGTTTATTATCAGTATAAATACAAAGAGCACTACAGCCGTTGCTACGAGCGCTTCTCTGTGAAGGTCTGTCGCATATCCCATCTCTATAACGATATTCGCCGTCATAGTTCTGACACCGTCAAGCAGGCTGTGCGGTATCTGCGGCTGGTTACCCGCTACCATTATTACCGCCATAGTCTCGCCGATAGCGCGGCCTATGCCGAGCACCACGCCCGCCAGTATGCCTGACTTTGCGGCAGGCACTACAGTGAAGAGAACGCTTTTTTCTTTTGTAGCTCCGAGAGCGAGAGCGCCCTCAAAATACGAGTTCGGCACAGCTCGGAGAGCTGCCTCCGATACGCTTATTACAGTCGGAAGTATCATTATTCCAAGTATTACAGATGCTGTAAGCAATCCCTTTCCGCTGCTTCCGAAAAGCTGCTGGAAAAACGGAACTATCAGCATAAGCCCGAAAAAGCCGTAAACAACAGACGGTATGCCCGCCATGAGGTTTACGACCGGTTTTACGATCCTGTATACAGCTGCGGGACAGAATTTCGCGAGAAATATAGCGCACAGTATGCCGATCGGCACGCCGATAATTATAGCTCCGACCGTTACATATATACTGCCTATTATCATCGGCAGGATGCCGAAAATATTATTCTTAGGTCGCCATTCTGTTCCCGTCAGGAAATTCACCAGACCTATCTGACTTATCGCTGAAAACCCGTTCTTAAAAAGGAACACGCATATGAGCACCACCGCAAGTACTGAAACGCATGCGGTCAGTAAAAAGACCGCATGCATTAGGTATTCAGTGAATTTTTTCATTATAACAGGTCTCCCCATGAAGTAGTTTCACCTGTAAATACTGACTTTATCTGATCTGTAGTTATATCCTCGAGAGTGTTGTCGTTGTTTACGATAACTGCGATACCGTCCATAGCTATTACAGTTCCTTTAACGCCCTGTGAAGTTTCGCTGTCCTTGAGGTCGCGTGAAGCCATACCGATATCAAATACGCCGTCGATAGTAGATGTAACGCCTGTAGTAGAGTCTGACTGTTCAACTTCTACAGTTACGCCTGAGTTTATAGCCATGTAAGCTTCAGCAAGCTTCTGCATAACAGGAGTTACAGATGATGAGCCGCCTACAGTTACCTTGCCTGAAAGACCTTCCTTCTTTTCATAAGCAGCAGCGCCGTCAGCTACAGAAACGTACTTTTCGTCAGAGATAACAGCCTGGCCGTCAGCGCTCATGATGTAGTCGATGAAATCCTGAGCTGCTTCGCTTACGCCGCTTTCCTTTGTTACGATATTGAACGGACGAGCGATAGTGTAGCTTCCGTCCTTTACAGTTTCAGGAGTAGCTTCAACGCCGTTTACCTTGAGCGCCTTTACAGTGTCATCAAGAGAACCGAGCGAAATGTAACCGATCGCAGTGTTATTGCCTGCAACAGTAGTCATCATTACTGAAGTGCTGCTTGTGATCTCAGCGCTTACTGCTGTGTTGTCTACCTTCTCGCCGTTAGCGTCCTTTTCCATAACGCCTGTCAGCTCAGTGAAGGCATCTCTTGTACCTGAACCCTCTTCTCTTGAAACAACATAGATGCTCTTTCCTGAGAGGTCAGAAGCGCTGCTGTCGCCGCCTGCCGCAGAACCGCCGCCGTTAGATGAACCGCATCCGGCAAAAGCTGTCACACAGAGAGCAGCCGCTAAAGCAACACTTGCAAATTTTTTGATCTTTAACATTTTTATCATTCTCCTTTTTTGTACGACCATTACGGTCTTATCTTATTTAAGCTTTTTTAAGCTTTTTAAGCCTTACGCATCGAGCGCTTTTCCGCCCGCCGCGCGAAGCCGTCTGACATTAGTATTAACTCCGTAAATCAATAATATTTCTTTCTGCATGCTTTATATTATATTTACGATAAGAATAATAAATGTTAAATGTTAAATCCAAAGACGCCCCAATGTAAAATCTGCGTTAAAATCAAAAAATTGCTGCGCATAATACTCAAGACATTATTTATAGGTTTTACTTGATTAAATACTTATAACGTGGTAATTTAAATATAGACATAAAAAGGACCACTGCTTTTGGAATGGCGGTCAGTCCTTAAACATTTGGTTTAGTGACCGTCTAATCCATCAGATCAGGCGGTCGTTTCTATTTTTTGCGCATAATTTCAACGCAAAGAGTAACGATACTCACGATCAATATTCCCAACTGGAATAAGTCAGAATATGTAATCATAGAATCACCCCCTTTACAGAGAGTGACCGACCGCCAAGCAGTGATCCTGTATTTCATATTAACATATATAGAATTGAATATATAGAATTGAATATACAGTTTTAATATATTAAATTTTTACAGTTTCAACAAACCGCGTCTGATTCATAAGCGGATGATGCAGCGATATTGCGCCTGTGCTGCAGGTCATTACGCAGCTTCCGCAGTAGTAGCACTCGCCCGGGTACATCACGTCAGGATGCTCTCCTGCCTCTTCAGAAGGCAGCATAACGTCTACCTGACAGACATCAGCGCATCTGTTACATCCCGTACATAATTTGCTGTCAAACGTTATCGGTCTGGCGCTGCACGTCACCGGAACTGCGGTAAAATCTACTTTATTCATCATACTTCGCAGCCTCCTTCATATACTCTGCGTTGCGCTTCTCATACTCGATCTTTACGTCACCGTAGTAATCCTTAGGCACGCGGCGGCTCTTTACCTCGCCGTTTTCCTGATAGATAGTTATAAAACAGCTGTCTTCTGCCGGATCCATATCAGGATAGTCGTTCCGCTCGAAGCACAGCGGCTGCGAGCTTGACCTTCTGAGCATGCACGCGTTTATTATCATCTTTGAAACTTCAAGTATATCGAGCACCTCATGCGCGCGCATCAGCTCGTGCGGGTTCCTGCACGCCAGTCTCGGAACGTATTCGCGCTCGTATTCCTCGAGCAGCTCGAGCCCCTGCTTCAGCAGCATTTCATTCTTTACACCGCCACAGTAGTTCTGCATCGCCTTGGATATCGCCATATTAAGCTCACGCCAGTCCATGCCTTCATCGCTGTCCATATTGTAAAGCGGCGCGTACAGTCTCTTCTTTTCAGCCTCTATATCGTCCTCAGACGGAGCAGCTAATGATTCCATACCTGCTGCCTCGGCCGCCTTCCTGCCTGCGTAGTATCCCGTAGCAGCCGCAAAGCCTGCGCAGTCAGACGCGTAAAGCTGGTCGCCTGACGCATATATGCCGTCGATGTTAGTTTTGAGATCCCAGTCGTGGAATATTCCTCCCGGCGCACCAAAGAGCTGGCGCTCCTGCGCCAGAAAAGCTGCAGACTGCCAGCCCGTACCATAAGACTGCAGCATATGCTTCGTCGGGTCAAATCCTCTGTCATTGAAATTTTTAAGTACAGGGATCTTTGTTTTGCCTTCCTCTCCGACCATCATGCCCCATATAACTCTGCGCTCTTCATCAGGCATCCTGCTGAGGTCAGCATAAAACGGCAGCTGATATCCGCGCTTTATCAGCTCATCAAATTCAAGCGTTTCAGGACCTCTGTACTCGTATTTCGGATCGTCTATAACTCCGCCCTTCAGAAAGAATTTCTGCCCTTCTGCCGGGTAATATCTTTCTTTTACCGTCTTGAGTTCTTTTCCGTCTCTGTCAACATACGGTATCTCTACGCCTCTGGCATCTACCATAGTTGCCGCGTACCATGTGTTGTGGTTGTTCCCCGTACTGTACGGCGGGAAGCTCCTGCCTGCAGCTGAGAACTCGCCTCTAACAGATTTTTCCATCATAGTAAATTCCATGCCTGCTCTGTAGCCCATGGCATGACCGCTTCCTATGCTCTGCGGCGGTCTGAACTCACACAGGCCGACCTGGTCGGCGTTGAAGAGCCATACTCGCGCCGGGCGCGACATTGCAAGTACTGTTGTTTTTGCAGAAAATACCATGAATCTTCCTGTGCGGACATTCATACCGAGCGCTCCTGTACCGCGCTTTCTGCCGTCCTTTTCTTCTGTGAGCAGCGCTGTTGCCTCTACTCTGTCGTATACCCTTACGCCGAGACGCTTCAGCTCCTTATACAGCGCAGGCTTAAACGTGCTGCCCCACACTCTGAGCGTAAATTTATTTTTGTAATCATACGCAAACATGAGCCCCGTGCGCTCATCACGGAAATCCGCTCCCGTAAACTCGCCCTCAGTGTCTCTGATCTTGCCACCGAACGACTCCATGTCCTTCAGACGGTGCCAGCCTTCCTCGCATTCTATATAATGCGCTATGCCGTTACTGTAGCCGTCCTGTTCGTCGATGTATGCCTTTGCTATTTCTTCTGCAGTTACCTGCGAGCACGGGTTAGTGCAGGCTGACTCCCAGTGGTCGAAACCGCTTCCCGCAGCACCGCTCCTTACAGTAGCGCCCTTCTCAACGAGCACTACGCTCTGTCCTTTCCTTGCAGCAGCGATGGCGGCATAGCATCCCGCCATGCCGCCGCCGAGTACAAGGACATCGGAGGAGACGCGCTCCTCCTGATCCATTTCATTTTTATATGGCCATTTTCTTTCTTTTAACATTTATAACCTATAACCTTAATGTCCTTTTTCTTTTAATCATTTTTCTGACAGTACCGCGCGCCTCAGCGCGGAACTGATACAGCGCGTGGCGCTGCATCTGTGCACATTCCTTTTAAACTATTACTTTACGTGAGCTGCCTGCTTGTTTCTGTCAGCCAAACTGAATATCACGAGAGCTGCAGCAGATACTGTATATGCTATGAGCAGTGACAGGTCTGTATTCATCATTCCGTACAGCGGTCCCGGTATACCGAAAAGGAACGAAACAACGCCTACGATACCGCCTGCGATCGCCGCAGCAAACGCGCCCTTTCTCGTAGCGCCCTTCCATACAAGGCCGCCGAGGAGCGGGATGAGCATGCTTCCCATGTACGGATAATTAAATATTATCATAGCGTCCAGAATGTCTGTCATGTGGAACGCAAAGAATATGCCTGCGAGCGAACCGAGCAGCACTGCAGCCTGAGATATAAGCTTTGACTTAGGAAGCTGATTCAGGTCTTCTACCTCAGGATGAAGGAACTTGTTATAGAAGTCTCTCGAGAATGAAGCTCCGAGGGAAAGTATTACGCAGTTGGCGCTCGACATTGCAGCCGCGAGGATAGCAGCTATAACTATGCCGGCAAGGATCGGCGGAAGAATGCCTGTAGCTGTTATTGTAAATATTCCATCTGTAACTCCCGGGAACAGCAGCTTTGCAGCAACTCCTATAGTCGAACAGAGCAGGCCTACTATTATAACGAGCACGCCGCCGATAATGCAGCCCTTCTGAGCTGTCTTTGCATCCTTTGCAGACTGGATGCGTGAATACGCGTCGTATGAAACTGATATAGAAAGCAGGAACGGGAGTACGAGGTATACGAACTTTGTACCCATTCCCTGAGGGATGAACGGCGTAGTATAGATATCTGCCACGCTGCCGCCCGCGTGTACGTACTGTATAAGAGTTGCTATTGCAAGGACAGGAACACCGACTACTATGATCGCAGTCTGAACGAGGTCAGTGAGAACTACTCCCCACATGCCGCCTACTGTGCAGTAAATAAGTATTACAACAGCCGTTATAACAACGCCCGTATTGAACGGAATGCCGAATCCCGCAAGTACGCTGCCCGCAGCAAGCAGCTGCGCTATAAATATTCCGAGAAGACTAGGCACATTGCTTATCCACGCCCAAAGTCTGATTATCTTACTGTCTCCGTATCTCTCAGCGAAGTAATCAAGAGGTACGTAGCCCTCCTGCTCTCTGAGCTTCTTTACCGCAAGCAGGCCAGCAACTATAAGTCCGCCGCCGCAGCCTATCGCATAGTATATGCCCGGCCAAACACCGCCGTTGTAGCCGTTCGTCGCACTGCTCAGAACGATTCCGACGCCTATCTGTACAGCAGCCAGTGTAACTGCTGTCATAGGCACATTGAGCCCTCTTCCCGCTACCAGGAAGTCTGATGTTTTCTTGTTGCGCTTCGCCGCAATTATCCCGATAAGGACCATGGCGACAAAGTAAATGATACATACTGTAACAATGATCTGATTACTTGTCATAATAATAAAACCTCTCAACTTTAATTGCTTCAAATTCTCTGCCGCAATGCGCGTATTTCACGCAGTCCGTGCGCCCGGCGCACCGGCAGTCCGTCTCGGTTTAATGCGTGTTGGCTTTAAACCGTTAAAGCATAACGCAAGTATAGCACATAATCATTCGTTTTACCATATATATTTTGCAAAATGCAAAATATATTGCATATAGCCAATCAACGCATATTTTGCTAAAATTTATCATACATACAGGACGCCATGAAAGGCGGGCAGGCATGCAAGTCGCTTGAAGCCCTGCCCGTATCTTTGATACGGCGCGCAGGCCTCATACAGAAATTGCGCATTTTACGCAGCTTCAGCTGCAGTGTAAAATGCGACAGCGTAGTTCACGAAGTGAACGTAGGAAGGCAGCATAGCTGCCTGTTGCGCATTTTACGCAGCTTCAGCTGCAGTGTAAAATGCGACAGCGTAGTTCACGAAGTGAACGTAGGAAGGCAGCATAGCTGCCTGTTGCGCAGCTTTAGCTGCAGTGCAATTTTTCAGTTCGCGGTCACAGAATGGGATACTGCGTGCAGGTCTGATACTGAAATCACGCGGCTTTAGCCGCAATGTGATTTTTCAGTTGTCCCATTTTACACGCTTTCCTTCGGAAAGCTAAAAAAGCAAGATGCTCACACATCTTGCT
>CAVGAH010000024.1:0-23730 GCA_963627215.1 bacterium
CGACGCGCGCACAGGTGGCAGCTATGGTTCAGCGGTTTGCTGAATTTGTGAAGTAATAAATCGGAAACGTAATAAGCCGAAGAAGAAGGGTAATGAATTAAATCAGAAATAAAAAACTGCCCCGTGCAGCTCCTGACCGTAAGCGGTCTGAAGAGCGAGCCGGGGCAGTTTTGTTTTCTTTTATGACATGAGTCGCAGCGCATCGTATATCCTGCGTACTCCGATTATTTGTATGGATGATGAAATGTCTTTTTGGGAGCGCAGGCGCTCGGCGTTCTTTTCGGGCATTATTACCCTTTTGAAGCCCATTCGTGCAGCCTCACGGGCTATCTTGTCTGTGTGCTGGATGGAACGCAGCTCGCCGGTAAGACCGATCTCGCCGAGGGCTATAGTCATCTCAGGCGGTTTCTTGCCGCTGTAGGATGAATAAACGGCGAGCGCTACTGCAAGGTCTGACGCAGTACCCTCGGGGCGTATGCCGCCGACGATGTTTACATAAACGTCCTGGGTGGTGAGCGATATTCCGGCTCTTTTTTCGAGAACGGCGAGTATCATGTTGAGACGGATAAGCTCTACGCCTATGGCTGTGCGCCTGCCGAAGCCGGGGTTTGATGCTATCGTAAGCGCCTGTATCTCAAGTATGAGGGGGCGGGTACCCTCGTAAAGCGCTGTAGCTATAGAGCCTTCTGAGCCGTCGCCCATGTCCTCCATGAGGCTTTCTGAGAGATTCGGAACTTCAGCCAGGCCGCTTTCGCGCATCTCGAATGCGCCTATCTCATTAGTAGTGCCGAACCTGTTTTTGTGGGAACGCAGGATGCGGAGGTCCTGACTGCGCTCTCCTGTGAAATGGAGCACCGTATCTACAAGGTGTTCGACTATTTTTGGACCGGCGAGCTCGCCTGATTTCGTAACGTGCGCGACTATGAGTATAGGGAGCTCAAGGCTCTTGCCTATGCGCATAAGCTCATTGCCGCAGACGCGCACCTGTGATACAGAGCCGGGTGCTGATTCAATAGAATCAGAGTACATGGTCTGTATGGAGTCTATTATGAGAAAAGCGGGTTTGAGTGTTTCCTGCTGAAGAGTAATATTTTCCATATTTGTCTCGGACAGGATAAAAAGCCCGTCGGGGATGCCACCGCATATGCGGTCGGCGCGCATTTTTATCTGTTCCTCGGATTCCTCGCCGCTGACGTAGAGAACGCTTCCGTAGCGTGACGCTATGTTGGCTGCAGCTTGGAGTATAAGGGTTGATTTTCCGATGCCGGGCTCGCCTGATATGAGCGTGAGCGAGCCGCGGACAAGACCGCCGCCGAGTACTCTGTTAAACTCAGGTATACCGGTATCCATGCGGCTGGTTTCGCCCGACTTTACTGTCTTGAGCGGAACGGGGCGGCCTGCGCGGCCGATGCCGCTGCCGGAAGCGCCTGCATTGCCTGCAGATGCTCCGCCTGTACCTGTGCGCCTTCTGCGGTCCTCTACGACAGGGAGCACCTTTTCCTCTACCATTGAGTTCCATGCTCCGCATATGCACTGTCCCATCCATTTTGGTGATTCGTAGCCGCATTCCTGGCATACGAAAACTGTCTGTGCTTTTTTAGCCATAAATATTTATCCTCAAATATTTATTGGCGGTGAGTAGGAAACACCGCCAATTATTGATAATATAAGATATTAGTTATTGTATTTATTACTTACCTGACTTAGCAGCCTTTATAGCAGGTGCGGGAACGCTTACAGGACCGCCCTTCTGAAGGTCGAACCAGAATGTGCTGCCTTCGTGTTCAACGCTGTGGACGCCGTACTTCGCCTTGTGAAGTATGAATATCTGCTTTACGATAGAAAGCCCGAGACCTGAGCCCTTTGACGTTCTGCTGTGATTGCTGCTTGACTGATAGTATCTGTCCCAGATAGCGTCGATGTCGGATGCAGCTATGCCCTGACCGTGGTCTGTGACCTCACAGTGTACGATATCGCCTTTGTCTATGATATTTACTTCTATAAGGCGGTTGTCGCCTGAATATCTTACTGCGTTGCCGATAAGATTTGAAAATACCTGACGTATTTTCTTGCCGTCGCCTCTTACGCATGTGTCACCCTTTACGTTTACATTAAATGTAAAACCGTCCTGCTCGGCGTGGAGCGAGAAGCTTTCTGCCGACTCTCTTGCAAGGTAGGCGAGGTCGATATTTTCTATGTTCAGCGAATCAACGTTTGCCTGCATCTTTGAGAGCAGCGTAAGGTCATTTACGAGCATATTCAGTCGGTCTGCTTCATTTATGATGACCTGAAGGTGCTTATTTCGCTTTTCAGGGTTATCGCCTGAAAGGTCGCGTATCATTTCTGCGTATGACTTTACCATGGTAAGCGGTGTTTTCAGGTCGTGAGAAACATTCGCGACAAGATCCTTCTGAAGCTTGTCGGATTTCGATAGCTCATCCGAAGCATAGTTGAGCGCAGCGGCTAATTCTTCAGTTTCGGCATAGCCGTTTCCGTCAAACTGGACGCTGTAATCGCCCTCGGCGAGGTGCGCGGCAGATGCTGTTATATTATGAAGCGGTTTAGACAGTCTGCTCGATATTATGATAGACATTATAAGTCCGAATATTATTGAGATTATCGAGACTATTATGAGCATTTCAGCGAGTATGTCTATGGTCGACTGCACGGCAGTCAGCGGTGAATATATAAATAAGTAAGTATTAGTATCAAGCGATGTGCCTATGATGCTCGACATGTCAGCATCACTCTTACTGTCCGTGTGGGAGCTGCTGCCATATGTGCCGGAACCGTCGTCCAGGATGGACGCGTATATCATGGCCTCTGAATCATCAGTAGTCGTGTTCTTTGATGTCAGCTTTACTATAGTGTGGCTGAGACTGCCGTCAGCCAGACGTTCCTTTAAAAGCTGGCTGTCGTAAGTGTTTGCAAACTTGCTCATCCTGTCGCTCGGATTGGCAGGAGATGTTTCAAAAATTACAGAATTTCCGGTCTGTATCTGTACGTATATATCTGAGCGTGCCGTCAGAGTCATTATAGTATCAAAAAGAGACTCGGTGCCGTATCCTTCTTCTATAGTTGCTGCAGTGCTTTCAAGCTCATGTCTTTTCATTCCCTGATAGAATGTCTGCAGGAACAATATCTGCAAAAGCCAGAGTATCAGCATTATTATTACCGAAAAGAAGGCAAAGTAGCGGAACAGTCGCATGCCGATGGTGCTGCTGTGTACCTCTGAGCTCTTTTTTGAGCGGTAATGGAACTGAGGCTTAAAGTTAGTTTTGAGTTTCAAATTTATAACCTACCCCTCTGAGTGTTACTATCATATCTCTGTAAGGACCGAGGTTGTTCCTGAGATTCTTTATATGAGTGTCTATAGTGCGGTCGTCTCCAAAGAAATCGTAGCCCCATACGTCTCGGAGAAGCTTGTCGCGCGAAAGCGCGATATTTTTGTTCTCAACAAGATAAAACAGCAGGTCGTACTCCTTAGGAGTAAGCTCTATCCTGTTTCCGTCAACAGAAACGCTTCTGCCCGGGATATCTATAGCAAGACCGCCGAATGTGAGCACCGGAGCTATATCGTTCTGAACAGCAGGAGCAGAACGCGCAAGGACAGCGTGTACGCGCGCCATGAGCTCTTTAGGACTGAACGGCTTTGTAACGTAATCGTCTATGCCGAGCTCAAAACCGAAGAGCTTGTCGTATTCCTCGCTGCGTGCAGACATCATTATAACAGGCGTATTCTTTTCCTTGCGTATTTCCTTGCATGCTGAAAAGCCGTCAAGCTTCGGCATCATGATATCCATTATGATAATGTCAAAATCATTTATGCGGCATAAAGCGACAGCTTCACGTCCGTCAGCAGCTTCAGTTACTTCATAGCCGTCAAATTCAGCGTACTCGCGAACTACTTCTCTTATCTTTTCCTCATCGTCAACAATTAAAAGCTTTGCCATATATTATCACCTCTGTATATTCACTTTAAACTCGAACTTATGATAATAATATAACATGAAAATGAAGATAATGTGACGAAAATATGTGATGTCACTGTAGTAATGAAAACAGAAAAGTGACGATGCCTCACAGCATCAAGGACAGGAGCTGCATATAGAAAAGGTATGAACAGAAATAAAAAAGAGAACCGCAGCCGGCAGAGCCGGGCATGCAGTTCCCTGATAAATTTAAAATTGTGTTATTGAATTATTAGTCTTCAACAGTTTCAACGCGGATAGACTTCATTACCTGGTCCTCACGCGGTTTATCGCGAACGTCTCTTCTTACTTCAACGATCTCATCAGCAACCTCCATACCTTCAGTTACCTTGCCGAAAGCAGCGTACATGCCGTCGAGGTGTGGAGCATCGTCTACCATGATAAAGAACTGAGAGCTTGCAGAGTCAGGTCTCTGTGAGCGAGCCATAGAGAGAACGCCTCTTGTGTGCTTAAGGTCATTCTTGAATCCGTTTGAAGCAAATTCACCTCTGATCTTTTCTTCTGAACCGCCCATGCCTGTGCCTGTAGGGTCACCGCCCTGGATCATGAAGCCCGGAATTACTCTGTGGAAGATAAGACCGTCATAGAAACCGCTGTTTGCGAGCTTCTCAAAGTTAGCGGCAGTGACAGGAGCGATCTCAGGATAGAGCTCTCCCTTCATGATTCCGCCGTTTTCCATTTCAATCGTAAACTTTTTCATCGTTAAAGTCCTCCATTAATGTTTGTGAGCGTTAAGCGCAGTCATGATGTAATCTGTTGCCTTTTCAACTGCTGCTTCAGCGGTGAGTTCTTCAACGTCTCCGCCCGCTCTGAGCTTATATTCAACAAGACCGTCTCCGGCCTTTTTACCGACTGTGATCCTTACAGGTATGCCGATGAGGTCAGCGTCCTTGAACTTAACGCCCGGACGTTCATCTCTGTCATCGACTATTACCTCGATACCCTTAGCTGAAAGCTCTGCCTCAAGCTTGTCTGCAAGAGCAGACTGAATTTCATCAGCTGTTTTTACTATAGTTATTACCACATGATAAGGAGCGACAGTTACAGGCCAGATGATACCGTTATCATCGTGGAACTGCTCGACTATGGCAGCCATAGTTCTTGTAACGCCGATGCCGTAGCATCCCATTACGATGTCATGCTCCTGCATGTTTTCGTCTTTATAAACAGCGCCCATAGGCTTGCTGTACTTAGTGCCGAGCTTGAATACCTGACCTACCTCGATTCCGCGCTTGAACTTTACAGGAGCGCCGCATACAGGGCATGGGTCGCCCTCAGCTATCATCTTGATATTTGTAACTATGTCAGCCTTGTAGTCACGACCGTAGTTTACATTTATGAGGTGGTGGTCAGCCTTGTTTGCGCCCGCGCAGAGGTTCTTGAGACCTGTGAGCTCGCTGTCTGCGATGACAGTGCAGTTCTTGAGTCCTACAGGACCTGTAAAGCCGCCTACACAGCCTGTTACTTCTGACATCTTGTGCTCGTCAGCCATAGCGAGAGCATGTTCAGGAATGTCGAGAGCATTTACGATCTTTATTTCATTTACCGCGCGGTCTCCGCGAACGAAAGCTGCTACATAACCGTTTACATTGAAATCATCATCGTAAGTCTCGAAGAGCAGAGCCTTTATAGTCTGCTTCTTGTCGAGGCCGAGGTAATCAGCTACAGCTTCTATAGTTTTTGTTCCTGGTGTGGAAACTTCTTCCATAGGAAGCATCTCAGCATCTGACGGAGCAGCGTCTACGCATTCTGCGCGCTCGTCTGTAGCGGCATAATCACACTTTTCACAGTATACGATGCTGCTTTCTCCGTTATCTGTAAGTGCTGTAAACTCGTGAGAGCCGTTGCCGCCGATAGCGCCTGTGTCAGCCTGTACAGGTCTGAAATCAAGACCCATGCGAGTGAATATGCGTGTATAAGTATCGTACATATTCTTGTAACTCACGTCGAGACCGGCCGCATCACGGTCGAACGAATAAGCGTCCTTCATGACGAACTCGCGGCTGCGCAGCAGTCCGAAGCGAGGGCGAGCCTCGTCTCTGTATTTTGTCTGAATCTGGTAAAGATTAACAGGAAGCTGTCTGTATGAGCTTACTTCATTTCTTATTATATCTGTAAAGATTTCCTCGTGAGTTGGTCCGAGACAGAATTCACGGTCATTGCGGTCTCTTACTCTCCACATTTCAGGACCGTAAGCAGACCAGCGGCCCGATTCCTGCCAGAGCTCTGCAGGCTGGAGCGCAGACATCAGTATTTCCTGACCGCCTGCTGCGTCCATTTCCTCACGTACTATATTTTCAACCTTGTGAAGAACTCTTGCGCCGAGCGGCATAAAACCGTAAACACCTGAAACGAGCTTGCGTATCAGACCGGCGCGAAGCATGAATATATGGCTTGGAAGTACCGCTTCTGCAGGCACTTCTCTGAGAGTCCTTATATACATCTTTGACATTTTCATGTCTTTTTCCCTCCTATAAACGAATGATAGAAGCAATCGCCTGCGAAGCGATGCCTTCTTCGCGTCCCGTAAAGCCGAGACCTTCAGTAGTAGTACCCTTTATATTAATCTGAGATTCAGATATTTTCAATACTTTGGCAATATTTTTCTTCATGTTAGGGATGTGTCGCGCGATCTTAGGCTGTTGTGCTATGACTGTTGCATCTATATTTATGATGATCAGATCCTGTAAACGCAGTAATTCTCCCACATAGCCAAGCAGAAGAAGGCTGCTTATATCCTGGTAGTTTGGATCTGTATCAGGAAAATGCTTTCCGATATCGCCGAGCGCAGCAGCGCCGAGAAGCGCATCAATTATGGCGTGGATAAGTACGTCTGCGTCTGAATGACCGAGCAGACCACGGCCGTGAGGTATGGTTACACCACCGAGTACAAGTTTCCTGCCTTCTGCAAATGCGTGAACATCGTAACCGATGCCTGTGTGCGGAGCATTGGCAATAGCTACATCTACAGCATCCGTATCATCGACGGCCGGCTGATATGCACGATATTCAGTTAAAAACAGCTCTGCTCTTTCGAGGTCGTGAGGTGTTGTTATTTTTATGTTGATCTCGTCTCCATCAATGATATAAACAGGTTCGCCTGATGCTTCAACGATCGAAGCATCATCAGTGACTATGGTGTCAGGTCCGCACATACGATAGGCTTTACGAAGCAGGTCAACATCAAATCCCTGTGGTGTCTGAGCTGCACGAAGTGAGCTTCGATTAAGGGTAGAAGTTACAACAGATGTACGTCCTGATTTTGAAGTTTGCTTTATAGTATCCTTAACGGGAAGTGCAGGTACGGCTGTACCGCGGGCGGCACAGTTTTCGATAACACTGTCTATAATGCGTCGCGAAACAAGCGGACGAGCCCCATCATGGATGAGTATGATACCGTTACGAGGGGCGACAGCAAGGGCAGCCCTGACCGAATCGTGCCGTTCAGCTCCGCCTGAAATGACGGCAACTACACGCTTGAAACCATATTTTTCTACTATCTCGCGGCGACACTTGTTTTCTGTACCGCGGCGTACAACGATGATGATACTATCCACAAAAGGATCATTTTCAAATGCAAGTACGGAGCGGGCAAGTACTGATATACCTGCAAGATCCGCATACTGCTTGTCTATACCGCCCATGCGCCGTGCAGAACCGGCAGCGACAATCACGGCGGTCACTCTTCTGTCTTCATACATTTTTTATAACCTTGAATAACCTTAAAACTGGCAGCGGTAAGCTCATAGCAGAACTGCAGTGAACACTGCTGCACTTTTAAACTTAAAATATTGTCCGGCTGGTTCACAGCCGGACATTGCTAATTAAATTATTGATCTTTAGTTCTTCATTTTAACTCTGGCAAATATCATCCTGCCTGCCGACGTCTGGAGTACGCTCGTAACTGTAACGTGTATCTCCTCGTCGATATATTCCCGGCCGTCCTCTACGACGATCATAGTGCCGTCATCGAGATAGGCGAGAGCCTGTGAGCTTTCCTTGCCTTCCTTTACAGGAATGACATCCATGACCTCGCCCGGCAGGACTACCGGCTTGAGAGTATTTGCAAGCTCATTTATATTGAGAACAGGAACGCCCTTTATAGACGCTACCTTGTTCAGGTTGTAGTCATTTGTAACGACCTTGCCGTTCATGATGGACGCAAGCTCAAGCAGCTTTACATCAACTTCAGGTATGGTATTTATCGTCTTTTCGTTGTCAGTGTTGTATATCTCAACACCGTACTGTGTCTGTATCTTCTTTAATATATCAAGTCCGCGGCGGCCTCGATTGCGCTTAAGGCTGTCAGAAGAATCAGCGATGTGACGCAGCTCTACGAGGACGAACTCAGGTATGACTATCTGTCCTTCGATAAAGCCTGTCTTGATAATATCTGCGATACGGCCGTCTATGATGACGCTCGTATCGAGTATCTTTGGCGACAGATCCTTAGCGGCCTTCTTAGAAGCCTTTCTCTCAGTAGCAGCGCCGCGCATGAACGCGAGATTGCGTATGCTGGATGCGAGCTCCGAAGCTTTTCTGGTCGCGATATGCATGCCGATATATCCCAGCAGCACATATACGAGTATCGAAAGTGCGACCCCAAGGAACGGTACGTTAAGTCCGGCCCAGAGCTGGCTTATAAGAAATGCAAAAATAAGGCCCAGCAGAAGTCCGATAGTTCCCCAGACAAAATCCTGCATAGGGACTTTCTGCAGGGATTTATCGAGCTCATGAGTCAGGCCTTCCAGGCTGCGCTGCATCGACGGCGCGATAAAGAAAAATATAAGTCCGAATGAAATTGTGCTGACCATGAACACACCGATAGAGACAGGTGTGAAAACCTTGTCAAATGACGGTATGTGTTCGAGCAGCTTTACTATGATAAATGAAAAACCTGCGCCGCAGAGCAGACCGAGAAGTGTCAGCAATGCTCTGTAAAACCTTTTCAGCAAAATCCTTTTTCCTCCTTTCCTTTAAATTTAGTTTTGCATAAACAGGCACCCGGCTGAGGTAAGACTAAAATAATGTCACAGCAGGATCAAAGCAATTGCCTACAGCGACGTTGTTGAAACATTATCGTCAATAAGCTTCTCCGCATCGTCAGAGGAAATATTCCTCACAAGCACGAATTCACTGACAAGCAGGTGACGCGCATTGTTGAGCATCTTTTTCTCACCGGTGGAAAGTTTTTTCCTGCGGTCGGAGCACGTCAGATTCCTCACGACATCAGCGATTTCACAAAGGTCGCCTGTCTTGAGCTTGTCCATATTTGCTCTGCTGCGTTTATTCCAGTTTGGCTGCATAGGTGTAGGATCCTCTCCGAGAACGGCAAGGACCTCCTGAAGCTTAGCCTCGTCGATGATCGGACGCACGCCGACCTCTTCAGAGTTGTCTACAGGTACCATGACCTTCATGTCCCCATATGACATTTTCAGAATGTAGTAACTTCTTTTAACATCTAAAATCATCTGATCCTCGATACCTTCGATGATACCGGCTCCATGCATCGGGTATGAGATTTTCTCTCCTATTGAAAACATCAGCCTTCCTCCCATTTATGATGTAATTATATAACATAAAAAACCCGATAGTCAACGACAAAATAAACATTAAATATATAACACCGCAGGAATAATGTCAAGGCTAACTCGAACTAAATATTAATTTAAATAAATGTATACAAATATACACAAAATATGCGCACCTGGTGCGCCCGCAGAGCGCTGCAAAAAATGAGACCGCCGCGCAGAATCACAGGAACATGATATGGCAATATCAGTCCAGGCGTGACACGCGCGGCGGTCTCCGGCTCGTTTTGTCAATTAATAAACACTAATGACTTAAATATATAATACACTATGCTTCAAACAGCGACCGTTAAACGATACCGTTCTTACATATGATGTATTCGTTATCATCGAAATCCTCTTCATCTTCAGGTACGAAGTCAGGATTAAGCTTATACACCGTAAGGTGTCCCGTAGTCTTTACAGACTGCTCATATATGCTGTCGAGTATCGCAAGGTCTTCAAGAGCTTCAAGCGCCTCGACCTCCATCTCTTCAACAACAGACGTGCCGGAAAGCCTCATGTAAAGATCCTTTATACTGTCGGCGTCTATAACGTTTCTGTACATCCCTCTGTGCATGAAAATACACTTGTAAATGGGCTTCTTTTCATCTTCCATCATTATCGTCTCCTTTCCTGATAACACAAATGGATCCCAGCATACGATCCGCCCGGCGGATCAGCATCCGTTCTACCGAACGCCCCGGCGGAAAAGCGGCCGTCGCTGTCGGCGCGGAGACGCGCAGGATAACTGCTACGTATGCATATAATCATTATACATAAAATAATGTGACATTACAATAGTGTGATATGGCAATTTAATCATAAACTTGTTTATGATGCAGCAACTGTTTCCTTGCGGCGACGCCGCTGCCTTCCTACGTCCGTTATGCGGACTACGGTTAAAGTCCTGCCCGTATCTATGATACGGCGCGCAGGACTTATACAGAAATCACGCAGCTTTAGCTGCAGTGTGATTTTTCAGTTGCCGCATTTTACATTGCAGCTGAAGCTGCGTAAAATGCGCGGTGACGCGCGAAAAAACGGGTATTAATTTAATGGGAGATTACAGCGATTTTGCATTGATACAGACTTGATTTCAATGTATTATATTATGTAATATGGCGTCAGTATGCCGTTTTGACATTTCGGGCGCACGGTCGTATTTTGGAGGAAAATCTGATGTTTTTCAAATCAATAAAGGAAGATATAGATGCGGTGATGGAGAAGGATCCTGCAGCGCGTACGCGTTTCGAGGTCTTTATGTGCTATCCCGGTGTCAGGGCGCTTATGTGGCACAGGCCGGCGCACTGGCTTTACAAGCATAATATGAAGTTCCTTGCGCGCGTTATTTCGCAGCGAGTGAGACATACTACCGGTATAGAGATACATCCGGGAGCGACGATAGGTCGCAGATGCTTTATCGACCACGGTATGGCTGTCGTTATCGGCGAGACTGCGGAGGTCGGAGACGATGTGACCATATATCAGGCTGTAACTCTCGGCGGTACAGGAAAGGATACAGGAAAGCGACACCCGACTATCGGAAACAATGTAATAGTTTCTTCGGGCGCAAAGGTGCTCGGCCCGTTTAAGGTAGGCGATAATTCAAAGATCGGCGCCGGTGCCGTAGTTATCGAGGAGGTCCCGCCTAACTGTACTGTAGTCGGCATACCGGGACATATCGTAAAACGCAACAATGTACTTGTTAATGATATGGATCAGATAGACCTGCCGGATCCTGTGGAGACTCAGATAAACTGCCTGAGAGAACGCATAGCTGCGCTTGAGGCAGAGCTTAACATGTACCACAATAAGGAACAGGAAAACTGCAGTGAGTGTGATTCTGAGGGCTGCATGACATGCGTTCCTGACCTTGAGGCATTAATAAAGAACAAAGACAAAGATACTAAAGACGAGGAGAAGTAATATCCATGAAAATATATAATACAATGACAAGAAAAAAGGAAGAATTCGTTCCTATCGACCCGGAAGAGATAAAGATATATGTCTGCGGACCTACTGTTTACAATTATATCCATATAGGCAACGCGCGTCCGTTCGTAGTTTTTGACACGCTGCGCAGATACCTGCAGCACAAGGGCAACAAAGTAAAGTTCGTCCAGAATTTTACAGACGTTGACGACAAGATAATAAACAAGTCAAGAGAAGAGGGCATATCAGCGCTCGAGCTCAGCAGCAAATATATAGATGAATATTTTACAGATGCAAAGGCTCTGAATCTTGAAATAGCAGATGTTCACCCTAAAGTATCTGAAAACATGAACGAGATAATCGCTTTCATAAGCAGGCTTATAGAAAAGGGCTACGCTTACGAGATAGACGGCGATGTTTACTACAGCACGAGAAAGTTCAAGGATTACGGAAAGCTTTCAGGTCAGAATATAGACGACCTTGAGTCAGGCGCGCGCATAAGCGTTGACGAAAGAAAGCACGACCCGCTCGACTTTGCACTCTGGAAGGCGCGCAAGACTGAGGACGAGCCTGCATGGGAGAGCCCGTGGGGAATGGGTCGTCCGGGATGGCATATCGAGTGTTCCGCAATGTCAAACAAGTATCTGGGCGAACAGATAGATATCCACGCAGGCGGACAGGATCTCGCGTTCCCGCATCACGAGAATGAAATAGCTCAGACAGAAGCGTACACAGGCAAGCCTTTTGCTAAATACTGGATGCACAACGGCTACATCACTATAGACAACGAAAAGATGTCAAAGTCAAAAGGTAACTTTTTCACTGTACGCGACATCATGAAGGATTTCACAGGTGAGGAGCTGCGCTACTTCCTGCTCAGCGGCCATTACAGAAGCCCTATAAACTTCAGCCGCGACCTGATGGTCCAGTCACATAACGCTCTCGGAAGGATGCACAACGCAGTAAATAATCTCGTACATCTTGCAGAGCATGGAAGCGATGTGATAACTGCAGAGGAGCAGGCAGCTTTTGAGCGCATTAAGAAATACGAAGAAAAGTTCGACGCTGCAATGGATGATGACCTCAATACAGCTGACGCGATAAGCGTTATATTTGAGATAATAAGAGACGTAAATACAGAGACAAAGGACGGCTGCTCAAAGAAATTCGCAGCAGACTGCCTCGCATTCATAGAAGAGCTTGCCGGAGTGCTCGGCCTTCTTACCGAAGCAGAGGAAAAGGAGGACGAGATACCTGCAGAAATAACTCAGCTCGTTCAGGAGCGCCAGGACGCTCGTAAGTCAAAGAATTTTGCAAGAGCTGATGAGATAAGAGACATTCTGAAAGAAAAGGGCTTCTCAGTCGAAGATACTCCACAGGGCCCTAAGATAGTCAAGCTGTAGTTCGGTGTAAAGTCAAGAAGGACCGTGATGATATAAATGGAAAGCAATATTAAAGGCGGCAAAAGCGAAAAAAACAGCAATAAAAAGAAATTCGTCATAACCGGTCAGAATCTGGCGTGGGGACTGACTGCCCTTGCAGTCATATGTCTCAGCATAGTATTTTACCTTGTGCTGACTAAGATGCCGTCGCTGAAGGCCGGCATCGGCAAGCTTCTGAGCGTTCTGATGCCTATTATAATAGGAAGCGTGATGGCGTATCTGCTGATACCTGTATATAATGGACTGTACAGGTCATTGAACAGATGGCTGCCGCGGCTGCGTATCAGCCGAGAAACGTCGGCGAGCATTTCGAAGGGGCTGAGCACCGCACTCAGTCTGCTTCTGCTTATAGTTGTAGTTGTGGGGCTGCTGCTGATGGCCGGACCGCAGGTGCTTCAGAGTATAATGGATGTCGCAAGGAGCGTGCCGTCAAATGTCGATAAATTTTCAGTATGGATGACAAAGCTCCTGAAGGACTATCCGGAAATACTCAGCGTAGCTACTGAGCTTGTGAATAATTTCGAGACGTCACTGCTGGGAATAATAACTGATTATGTGATGCCGTCGGTAAATACTCTCATAACAGGCATAACAGTGGGTGTTATCAGCGCGCTGAATTTTATGTTTAATGTAATTATCGGTCTTATAGTCTGTATATACGTGCTCAACAGCAAGAGCACATTTGCTGCACAGGGCAAAAAGCTCGTATACAGCATGTTTGATACAGAATATGCAAATATTGTCATAGACGATGCAAGAAATATTCATAAAATATTCAGCGGCTTTATATCGGGCAAGCTTATAGATTCTCTGATAATAGGAATGATAACATTTGTAGCGCTTTCTATAATGAACATGCCTTATACGGTCATGATAAGCGTTATAGTAGGCGTGACTAACATCATCCCGTTTTTCGGACCTTTCATAGGCGCGATACCGAGCGCTGTGATAATATTTACGGAAAGCCCGATAAAGAGTCTGTATTTTGTTATATACATAATAATAATACAGCAGATAGACGGAAATATAATAGGACCGAAGATACTTGGAAATTCAACGGGACTTCCGAGCTTCTGGGTGCTGTTTTCGATACTTGTAGGCGGCGGATTGTTTGGATTTGCCGGAATGCTGCTGGGCGTTCCTGTGTTTGCGACTATATGCATGTTTATAAGCAAGGGTGTGGAACGCGCTCTCAGAAAGCGCGGGCTGCCGGAGGATACGGACGAGTATATGAATACAAAAGATATAGATCCGAAAACATATACATTCAATCCTCTGCCACCTGAGGATATAATAGATGAACCGTGCAGAGCTGATGTTCATGCAGCAGAGCCCGGAAAACATGGAAATGAAATCAGTGCTATAAAGGAATTTTTAAAGAAGCATAAAAAGGAAAATGACAGTGAGGACGAAAAGTCCGACAGATAAGGGGGCGAGTCAGTGAGTGAAAATAATATAAATATGTTCGGAGGCGGATCCGGTAAAGCATATGATGCTGAGCTGTGCAAAGCCCTGTTTGATGCTGCGGATGAACTGAGGAGGCTCAGACCGTGGGATACATTTTGTGAAGTAGATGTGTGCGAGATATATCCGCGCGCTGAGACCGAGCCTTATTACTGCTCCATAACGGGAATGTTTGAGGATACCTGTGAGCTGTCCGTCTATAAAG
Source organism: bacterium (assembly GCA_963627215.1). Taxonomy (GTDB): domain Bacteria; phylum Bacillota; class Clostridia; order Peptostreptococcales; family Anaerovoracaceae; genus CAKQOE01. The sequence continues at coordinate 14,609 of CAVGAH010000024.1, forward strand.
GTCACAGCGGGCTGATAAGTCTTTCTTCATTTATAAATTCTACAGATCTGCCTGACTATGTTTCACAGAGCCGCCGTAATTGCATGACCTGTATGTGGGGCTCTAAAAATGATGATGACCGTCAGGATCTCGCTCTTACAAGGATGGCTGAAAAAAAATATCATGGTAATGATGAATGGCCTCGTTTCAGATTCTTTGAAACGGGATATGAACCTTCATATCTTAATAATTTACAGATGAAAGAAATGATGGCGGTGATGAACGCGCTTAATGATGCGCTCAGGGAAATGAGTGAATCCGGAGCTCTTGAAAAGATGAATGAAGGCGAACGCATACGGCGTCGTTTTGATGAAGAAACAGGATGCTGGGTAAATGAAGTTATGCCGCCTGTTGAAAAGATAGAAGCAGTGACTGACGGCTGTGTAATAACTGACGAGCTCCTTGTAAGGAGGATAAAAAAGAAGCCGCTGAACGGTCGCTATCTGGAATACGATATGCCATATATACCTGTACCTCTTGAAAATGATAACGGGGGAAGGCGCGTATATCCTAAGCTGTGTATACTGTGCGATTCAGAAAGACCTGCAATGGAAAATCAGTACTTTCTGCAGGAATATGATGACCCGCGCGATGTCGCGCTTGGAATGCTCGTAAATTATATGGAAGAAAAGGGCCGGCCGGCCGGCGTATACGTCAGAGACGCTGAATTATTCGGCATTATTAATGATCTCTGCGTTAAGACGGGCGTAACGCTTTCATTTTCACCGATGCTCAAGGTGCTTGATTTTTTTGTTGATGATATAATAAATCAGTTCAGACAATAGATAATAAATAAAGGAAGGAATTACAAATGGACAATAACGAGCTTGCTATTAAGAAACATAAGGAATGGGGCGGAAAGATAGAAATAATCTCAAGAGCTCCGATAGACAGCCTGGAAGATATGGCAGTTGCGTATACTCCTGGTGTAGCTGCTCCGTGCCTGGAAATAGAAAAAGACGAAAAGCTCGCGTATGACTATACGCGTAAGGGAAATATAGTTGCCGTTATCACTGACGGAACTGCTGTACTGGGACTCGGTGACATAGGTCCGAGCGCTGCGATGCCTGTAATGGAAGGAAAGTGCGCGCTTTTTAAGAGATTTGCCGACATAGATGCATTCCCTATATGTATAGATTCAAAAGATCCAAAGGTAATTATTGAAACAGTAAAGAATATTTCGAAGAGCTTCGGCGGTATAAACCTCGAGGATATTTCTGCTCCGAGATGCTTTGAGATAGAGCAGACACTTATAAAGGAATGCGATATACCTGTATTCCACGACGACCAGCACGGCGCTGCCATCATAGCTGCCGCAGGCCTGCTCAACGCTATAAGATTTACAGGTAAGAAAATGGGCGAACTCAAGATAGTCGTAAACGGCGCAGGCGCTGCAGGTACTTCTATTGCGAGGCTCCTTCTTACTATGGGATTCGGCGAGATAACGATGTGTGACAGATTCGGCGCTATATACGCAGGAAAGCCTGAAAATACTGCTCCGCAGGAGGAAATGGCGAAGGTCACTAACAAGGAAATGAACAAGGGAGAGCTTGCTGACGTTATAAAGGGCGCTGACGTATTTATGGGCGCTTCGGTAAAGGGCGCGCTCACTCAGGATATGATCCGCAGCATGGCGAAGGAGCCTATCATATTTGCTCTGGCTAACCCTGTTCCTGAGATAATGCCGGATGAAGCGATAGCTGCAGGCGCTGCGGTTGTCGGCACAGGCAGAAGCGACTTCCCTAACCAGGTAAACAACGCGCTCTGCTTCCCTGGAATATTCAGAGGAGTTCTCGATGTAAGAGCAAGAGAGATAACTGATGAAATGAAGGTGGCTGCTGCTTATGCGATAGCTTCTGTAATAAAAGAGGACGAGCTGCGCGCTGACTACATACTCCCTGACGCATTCAATCCGGAGGTAGTAAAGGCTGTAGCGAAGGCTGTTTCTGACGAAGCTGTGAGATCGGGAAAGGCGAGAATTTAAGCGATGACAAAGGAAACTGAGTTCAGGATAGAACACGATACTATGGGCGAGGTAAGGGTACCTGCCGATAAATACTGGGCTGCACAGACTCAGCGCAGCTTTGAAAATTTTAAAATAGGCGTTGAAAAGATACCTGCAGAGGTCATAGATGCTTTTGCGGTGCTTAAGAAGGCCGCAGCGCTCGCGAATATCGAGCTCGGAATGATAGACGAGGAGCGCGGAAAGGTAATAGCTCAGGTATGCGATGAGATAATGGAAGGAAAGCTCGACGGAAACTTCCCGCTGGCAGTGTGGCAGACAGGAAGCGGCACACAGTCAAATATGAATGTAAACGAAGTCATAGCTAACCGCGCAAAGGAGATAACAGGCGGCGAGCCTGATTTTCATCCTAACAACCATGTAAACTGCTCGCAGAGCTCAAATGACACATTCCCGACGGCTATGCACATAGCAGCTCTCAGAAGCGTGAATGAAAGGGTGCTCCCGGCTATAGACAAGCTTGAAGCGACTTTATCTGAGCTGTCAGAAAAATACATGGGAATAATAAAAACAGGAAGGACGCATCTGCAGGATGCTACTCCACTTACGCTCGGTCAGGAGATAAGCGGCTGGGCTGCCATGCTCGCAAAGGACAGACAACTTATAGCCACGGCAGCAGACAGCCTGCGCGAGCTCGCTCTCGGCGGTACAGCAGTAGGAACAGGTCTGAATGCGCATGAGCGTTTCGGCGAGCTTTCGGCTCAGAAGATATCTGAGATAACAGGTGAAAAGTTCATCACTGCTCCTAACAAGTTCCACGCGCTGACATCTAAAGGCCAGATAGCGTTCGTCCACGGCGCTTTCAAGGCGCTCGCTGCAGACCTTATGAAGATAGCAAACGATGTGAGATGGCTTGCTTCAGGTCCGCGCTGCGGTATAGGCGAGATAATCATACCGGCCAACGAGCCTGGCAGCTCTATCATGCCGGGCAAGGTAAACCCTACTCAGTGCGAGGCGCTGACGATGGTTGCGGCGCAGGTAATGGGAAATGATGTAACTGTAGGCATAGGAGCTTCACAGGGAAATTTCCAGTTAAATGTTTATATGCCTGTGATAATTTACAATTTCCTGCAGTCAGCCCGTCTGCTGGCAGACGCAATGATATCATTCAATGATAACTGTGCGGTGGGTATTATTCCTAATGAAGAAAAAATTGCGGAAAACCTGCAGAAATCATTAATGCTCGTAACGGCGCTCAACCCGTACATCGGATATGAGAATGCAGCAAAGATAGCTAAGACGGCTCACGCCGACGGCATAACGCTGAAGGAAGCTGCCGTTAAGACAGGGATGCTGACTGCGGAGCAGTTTGACGAGTACGTAAGACCTGAAAAAATGGTGGCACCGAAGCATGACTGATAGAAGCGTGACTAATATAAATAATAATGAAACTAATACTAATGTAAACAATGGCGGCGCCCCGGGCGCCCCGCTGTACGGCTGCAGCGACCCTTCGGTCGTGAGCAGCGCTGTACTTGCATATATAGGCGATGCTGTATATGAGCGTTATGTGCGCCTGCATGTTTTTGAAAAAGGCATACTGCGCCCCGACAGGCTCAATACAGCTGCTGTCAGATATGTGAGGGCAGAGGCGCAGGCGCGCGCGTATGACCGCCTTGCTGAGATCCTTACCGAGGAGGAGGCGGCTGTGGCGCGCCGCGGCAAAAACCATAAAATAACATCTATGCCGCATAATGTAGACCAGAAGATATACAGAAAGGCTACAGGATTTGAGGCGCTCATCGGTTTTCTTGAGGTCAGCGGGGCTGACGCCAGGCTGGAAAGCATTATTGCTGAGACATTCAGGATAATCGAGAATGAGCATATCGATATAAAAAGAAAGTAATCGTTTAAAATAACAGAAAGGCCGGAACTATGAGTAAGATAGATGAAACTTTTGTCAGGATGTGTACTGACATACTTGACCATGGATATTCGACAGAGGGTCAGGAGGTTCGCGCAAGATGGGCTGACGGTACTCCGGCACACACTATAAAGCTGTTTGGCATAGTAAATCGCTATGACCTTTCAGAGGAAATGCCGCTGATGACGCTGCGCCCGACGGCGTGGAAGACTGCTACGAAGGAGCTTTTTTGGATATGGCAGAAAAAGTCAAATGATGTGCGTGAGCTTGACGGTCACATATGGGACCAGTGGGAAGGCGAAGACCACACGATAGGCAAGGCATACGGCTATCAGCTGGCGCAGAAATACAAGTTTGCGCAGGGCGAGATGGACCAGGTCGATAATGTTATATGGCAGCTTAAGAATAATCCTCAGAGCCGCCGTATACTTACAAACATTTACAATTTTGCAGACCTGTCTGAAATGAATCTTGAACCGTGCGCGTACAGCATGACGTTCAATGTTACGGGAAATAAGCTGAATGCGATACTAAATCAGCGTTCACAGGATATACTGGCAGCAAACGCATTTAATGTATACCAGTACAGTCTGCTGACGATGATGCTTGCTCAAGTGTGCGGATATGAACCGGGCGAGTTCATTCATGTAATAGCTGACGCTCATATTTACGACAGACATATACCTATCGTAAAGGAGCTGATAAAGCGTCCGCAGTATCCTGCACCGACATTCAAGCTTAATCCTGATGTGAAGGATTTTTATGATTTTACACTTGATGACATAACTATAGAAAATTACCAGGCAGGTCCGCAGGTAAAAAACATACCCGTAGCTGAGTAATATCTGATATCCGGTACCGATGCGGAGCACCATGATGGGAGCACGCGCTGCCGGATGGAAATGCAACTTGCGGAGCCTGACGTGAAACAGCAGGAGAATATATAAATGAAACTTATAGCGGCGCAGGACAGAAATGGCGCTATCGGCCTGAACGGCGACCTTCTTATCTCGTTGCCGACCGATATGAAATATTTCAGAAAGACTACAACAGGGCATACGGTGATAATGGGAAGAAAGACGCTGGAGTCGTTCCCCGGAGGAAAGCCGCTGCCTAAGCGCAGAAATATAGTGCTTTCAACTACTCTTGAAGAAGGCGAGGGCTATGAAGTATGCCGTGCTCCCGAAGAGCTTGACAGCATGCTGTCGGATGAAGAACGCGCAGATGCTTTTGTAATAGGCGGAGCACAGATATATGAGCTGCTGCTCCCAATGGTAGATGAAGCATATATAACTGAAATAGACGCAGGATTTGAGGCGGATACATTCATACCGGTATTTCGCGAACTGGAGGGATGGACTGCTGCATCGGTAAGCGAGCCGATAGAGGAAAACGGCGTAAAATACGTATTTGCCGTTTACAGGAGGAATGAATAATGGCGCGCAGGAGCGACATAAGAGACAGTAAAAACGATAGAAGAAATAATAACAGAGAATACAGACAGTCTGAGTTTCATACAGAAGAACTGCCTGAAGGACTTCTCATAGGCAGAAATCCTGTAATGGAAGCGCTGAAAAGCGGCCGTGGCATAACAAAGCTCATGGTGCTCAAGGATGCTGAGGGATCTGTAAAAAAAATACTGGGAATGGCGCATGATAAAAACATTCCTGTACAGACTGTTGACAGAACAGTTCTTGACAGAGCTGCGTACGGCGGTCCTCATCAGGGCGTAGTAGCGCATGTTTCCGATTATGAATACAGCGAGGTTTCAGACATACTTGAGCTTGCAGCAGAGAAGAACGAGCCTCCGTTTATAATCATACTTGACGGCATAGAAGACCCGCATAACCTCGGTGCAATAATAAGAACTGCAGACGCAGCCGGAGCACACGGCGTGATAATCCCTAAGAGAAGAGCTGCCGCAGTTACGGCTACAGCAGAAAAAGCAGCTGCGGGAGCAGCATCTTACGTGCATGTGGCACGCGTAACTAATATATCGCAGACTATAGAAGAACTGAAAAAAGAGGGCGTATGGATAGCCGCTGTTGACATGGACGGTGATATTTATACGAAAGCCGATTTTACAGGTTCTATAGCTATGGTGACAGGTAGCGAGGGCAGCGGTATAAGCCGCCTTGTTAAGGAAAAGTGTGATTTTTGCGTTTCCATACCTATGAAGGGCGGCGTAAATTCGCTCAATGCATCTAATGCTGCAGCGGTACTGATGTACGAGGCTGTAAGACAGAGAGGATAGCTTTATAGGGCCGGTGACGGCCGCAGGTACGGAGACATTCGTGCAGGACAGACCTCATAAGAGGAGGCGGTAGGTATAGAAAACAATAAAGACTGCGAGCTTAAGGACGAAGAACTTATAAGAAGATCGCGCGCGGGCGATGAAGCTGCATCAAACGAGCTGATGACGAGATACAAGGCTGTCGTGAGAAAACGTGCTTCTTCGTATTTTATGGCGGGCGCCGATCAGGAGGATCTGATACAGGAGGGAATGATAGGCGTTTTTAAGGCTATAAGGGATTACGACGAAGAAAAGGGAGCATCGTTCAGAACATTTGCAGAACTGTGCATCCAGCGTCAGATAATCTCTGCCGTAAAGGGAGCGTCAAGAATGAAGCATGCTCCGCTCAACGAATCAGTATCATTGAACAGACCTGTAGCAGATGGAGATGAAAACAACGGAACGCTTGAAGAACTGCTTGCTGACGAGATAGAAACGAATCCTGAAAAAATGCTCGTGCTGCGCGAGGATGTGAGTTATATATCGCGAAATCTTGATGATATACTTTCAACGTTGGAATTGCAGGTCTGGAGAATGTATGTCAACGGGTGCTCATATAAGGAGATAGCCGAAAAACTCGATAAAACGAGCAAGGGCGTGGACAGCGCAATACAGAGAGCAAAAAAGAAACTGGCAGAGATAATAGATGCTTAATAAATTCTGTTGACATAAAATCATAAAATGTTTAGAATATAAAGGATGGCGGAATATTTGCTGCCTTGGCTCAGTCGGTAGAGCACTTCCTTGGTAAGGAAGAGGTCGGCAGTTCGAGTCTGCTAGGCAGCTCCATGCTCAAAATAATATAAAATAAAACAAACTAAGAAAATCAGGGCAAAGCCCAAAAGGAGGAACGCCAGATGGCAAAGGAAAAGTTCGAAAGAAATAAACCGCATATCAATATCGGTACAATCGGTCACGTAGACCACGGTAAGACAACTCTTACAGCAGCTATCACAACTACACTCAACGCAAGACTCGGTCTTGGTGACAAGGTAGCATTCGATGAGATCGATAAGGCTCCGGAAGAAAAGGAAAGAGGTATCACTATCTCTACAGCACACGTTGAGTATGAAACAGCAAACAGACACTACGCTCACGTAGACTGCCCGGGACATGCTGACTATGTAAAGAACATGATCACAGGTGCAGCACAGATGGACGGCGCTATCCTCGTAGTAGCAGCAACAGACGGTCCAATGCCACAGACAAGAGAGCACATCCTGCTTTCACGTCAGGTAGGCGTACCATACATCATCGTATTCCTTAACAAGTGCGATATGGTAGATGACGAAGAGCTCCTCGACCTCGTAGAAATGGAAGTAAGAGAACTCCTCGACGAGTATGAATTCCCGGGAGACGACACACCGATCATCAGAGGTTCAGCTCTTAAGGCACTCGAAGATCCAACAGGTCCTTGGGGAGAAAAGATCATCGAACTCATGGATGCAGTAGATTCATACATCCCAGAGCCAGTAAGAGATACAGAGAAGCCATTCCTGATGCCGGTAGAAGACGTATTCTCGATCACAGGTCGTGGTACAGTAGCAACAGGTAGAGTAGAAAGAGGCGTACTGAAGGTATCTGACGAAGTAGAGATCGTAGGTATCGCAGATGAAATCCGCAAGGTAGTAGTAACAGGCGTAGAAATGTTCAGAAAGCTGCTCGATCAGGCACAGACAGGAGATAACATCGGAGCACTGTTAAGAGGCGTACAGAGAACAGACATCGAAAGAGGTCAGGTACTCGCAGCACCGGGAACAGTACACCCACATACAAAGTTCAAGGGTCAGGTATACGTACTGAAGAAGGAAGAAGGCGGAAGACATACACCATTCTTCAACGGATACAGACCACAGTTCTACTTCAGAACAACAGATATCACAGGATCACTGCAGCTCCCGGAAGGAACAGAAATGTGCATGCCTGGAGATAACGTAGTAATGGAGATCGAACTGATCCACAAGATCGCGATCGAAGACGGACTCAGATTCGCTATTCGTGAAGGCGGCAGAACAGTAGGTTCAGGCGTAGTAACTGAGATCATCGAGTAATTCAGACGCTTAACGGCGACAAGATAATATCGATAAAAATCAAGGGGCTGCTTATGCAGTCCCTTTTTATGAGAATTTGAATTTATACATCAAAAACGTGTTGACATAGACTTGTCCGAGTGATAATATTACAGGGCGATTCTGTGAAATCGCTGGTTTTTGTGTGCACAAAAGTCAGAAACTTGTATGTAATTATTTACGATATATACAAATCTTACGAAGGAGGTGCCAAAATGAGAGTAAAGGTTACGATGGCTTGTCAGGAATGCAAGCAGAGAAATTATAACACTATGAAGAATAAGAAGAACAATGCAGAGCGTATAGAACTCAACAAGTACTGCCCGTTCTGCAATAAGCACACACTTCATAAGGAAACAAAATAAAGGAAGTGACACCATATGGCAAACTCAAATGATACTGCCAAGAAAAGATTCAGTATCAAAGAATATTTTCGCGGCATAAAGATCGAACTCAAGAAAGTTGTATGGCCTACTAAGAGCGAACTCGCTTCATACACAGGCGTTGTTATTTTTACATGCGCTATTTGTGCGGTTGGATTTTGGGCAATCGACTCTGTATGCGCTCTTTTCCTTCAGAAACTGCTTGGAATCAGCATTACAATGTAGTTTCTCGGGATAGGCTTTTAACGGGAAGGAAAACGGTTCATCCGTTTTAAATCGGGAAATGGCAAAATTCGATAAAAACATAAAAAATGAATTCCTCGATCAGGATATCTTCGATGACGAATACTTCGATGATGATGAATACGTCGACGAAGAGGATGATACGGAGGATTATGAAGAAGAAACAGCTTCAGATGAAGCTGCTGAAGGATATGAAGCAGCTGAAGAG
>CAVGAH010000025.1:0-23100 GCA_963627215.1 bacterium
GTTTCCGCACTGCTCCATTTCGTCAGATAGCACACAAGGCCTGTATCATAAAAATACAGCTTCGGAGTTTTCACAAGACGTTTCAGCAAGTTGTTAGAGTAAGGATGTAAATAGAAAATTATGCCTAATGTTTCCAATATTCCCAACCATCTCTTTGCCTCCGGTTGATTTATATCTGCATCTCTCGCAATTTCTGCTATATTCAGCATTTGACCGCATCTTGCCGCTACAGCCGTAATAAATCTCATAAACTTCAGTGAATCTATACTGTTTGATAATTCCCTTACGTCACGTTCTATATAAGTAGCTAAATAACTACTGTAGAAGATCTGACTGTTGCTGTTTGCACCGCTTACGATTGCAGGCATAGAGCCCTTGTATATTCTTTCGAAGATCTCTTTTACGTCAGCTTCTTTTCTTTCTTTCGTCCTTGCAGACAGCGCTTCCATATCGATCATAAAAGGCTTCATTTCTCCGCCTGATATCTCCGCCTGAGATAATGACGTAAGTGAAAGCACAGCTACTCTTCCTGCCAGAGATTCACCGACTCCCTGCATCAGTTTAAATACCTGAGAACCTGTCAGCCAAAATGCTCCCGGCTCGTGATTTTTATCTGCATACATTTTAATATAGCTGAAAAGCTCCGGCGCATACTGAACTTCATCAATCAGTACAGGCGGCTTATGCAGCTGCAGGAATAATTCCGGGTCAGTTTTTGCAAGGTTTCTCTCGTTCAGGTCATCAAGGGTCACATACCCTCTGTTCGTTCCTTCCATTAATTTCTGCAGCATCGTAGTCTTGCCTACCTGTCTTGACCCTGTGACAAGAACTACGGGATATTCCTTTGTGACTTGACTTACCACTTTTTCAAGATTTCTTGTTATATAATCCATAAATGCAGTCTCCTTTTTCGGCTGATTTTCACATTTGCTTCATATTAGCCGAAATTTATAAAAAAATCAAGTATATTTCGGCTAATATATATTGTTTATGCATTTTAGCCGAAAATATACTAACTTTCCTATTGCGCGCCCGGCGCGCACATGGAACTCCGTATAGCTATCAGGATCGCGCAGGTTATCCAGAAATATGGCGCTGTGGTACAGCTGCTGAATGAGAACATGGATTGTATTAAGTAGGCTGATGCTGAAAGCGCCGCGGCCGATCCCACGCGCCCACGCAGGGCCGCCGCGCTGTTAATCATCCCTCGGTAACACGCTGAGTCAGCACGCTCTTTCCAAGCCCGTAAAAAACCTTTCGCAGAACGCGATCCTTCATAAAACGTCTCATGGTCTCAATGATCATTATCATAAGCGACGCCGAAAACGTCATATTTAAAATAGACATAATCCCGATCCTCTAATCCTCGTACTCCTGAATCATCTTTTTAAGATTGTCTATCTCCTTCTTAGAAAAGCTGCGGTTAGCCAGCAATGACGCAAACATCAGCTCTGAAGATCCGCCGAACATTTTCTTTGAAAGCTCGTCCACGCTTGCCTTCTGTACTTCCTCGCGCGTTATCAGCGCATGGCACATGAACTTCGGCTCAATGCGCTCTACAGCTCCCTTAGCTATACACTTTTTTATCACCGTATATGTCGTATTTATGTTCCATCCGATAGACTCCTTAAGTATATCGGATATCTCCTTTGCGGTTATGTCACCGTGTTCCCAGATAACGTTCATTACCGCCAGCTCAGAATCAAATAATTTAATATCCATCTTTATCCCCCTTTTTAATATATTTTCTATGCTCTGTATACTATCATAGTAGTATAAATTTGTCAACAAATGCAACAAATACGTAATATACACATACCGCCCGAGCGCCCGGCGCTCCCACGATAAGCACGAAAGCCGGAACCCACAACAGGCTCCGGCTTTCCATTCCATGAATCCTCTCAGGATTCATGCCATTATTTTTCTTCTATTAAGCGATTATTGCTCTTTTTTGCTCAGTGCAGCCTTTATAAGCTCTCTGAAGAGAGGGTGAGCGTGGTTAGGTCTGCTCTTGAATTCAGGATGATACTGAACACCTACAAAGAATGTCTTTTCAGGTAATTCAACAGCCTCAACGAGTCTTTCGTCAGGTGAGAGGCCTGAGAATACCATTCCTGCTTCCTTGAACTGGTCGCGATACAGGTTGTTGAACTCGTATCTGTGTCTGTGACGCTCTGCGATGTCGCTCTTTCCGTAAGCCTTTTCAAGCTCAGTGCCGGGCTTTATAGAGCAAGGGTAAGCGCCGAGACGCATAGTTCCGCCCATTTGGATATCGCCGCGCTGATCCGGCATCCAGTGGATAACAGAGCAGTCGCCCTCAGGAACGAACTCGCTTGAGTTTGCGTTCTTGAGTCCGATAACGTTTCTCGCAAATTCAACTACAGCCATCTGCATACCGAGGCATATTCCGAGGAACGGAATATCATTTTCTCTTGCAAACTTTATTGCAGTTATCTTGCCCTCGATACCTCTGTTTCCGAAACCGCCCGGTACGAGAACGCCGTCGCACTTTCCGAGTATATCTCCGACTGTATCGGGAGTGAGAGTTTCAGAATCTACCCACTCGATATTTACGTTTGCGCCGTTTTCCCAGCCGCCATGCTTGAGCGCTTCTGCAACTGAAAGGTAAGCGTCATGTAACTGAACATATTTGCCGACAAGTGCGATAGTTACTTCCTTGTCGCTGTTCTTGATACGCTGAGTCATTTCTTCCCATTCTCTCATATCTCCCGGCTTGTCCTCAAGACCGAGCTCTCTGCACACGATAGAAGAGAAGTTGCTTTCCTCGAGCATCTGAGGTGCTTCATAAAGGATAGGCATGGTTATATTGTTTATAACGCAGTCAGGCTTTACATTACAGAATAACGAGATCTTTTCTCTGATGCTGTCAGGTACAGGCATGTCACATCTTGCAACGATCAGGTCAGGAGCGATACCCATTGAACGCAGCTCCTTTACAGAGTGCTGAGTAGGCTTTGACTTGTATTCGCCTGAACCTACGAGGTAAGGGATGAATGTTACGTGTATAAATAACGCGTTTTCTCTGCCTACCTCGAGTGAAAGCTGTCTGATGGCTTCGAGGAACGGCTGGCTCTCGATGTCGCCTGTCGTTCCGCCGATCTCTGTTATTACTATATCAGCTTCAGCCTTTTTACCTACAGAGTAGATAAAGTTCTTTATTTCATTAGTGATATGAGGTATTACCTGGATAGTTTCTCCGAGATAATCGCCGTGGCGCTCCTTGTTGAGAACGCTCCAGTAAACCTTTCCGGTCGTAAGATTTGAAAATTTATTCAGATTTTCATCAATAAATCTTTCGTAATGACCGAGGTCCAGATCTGTTTCTGCGCCATCCTCTGTTACGAATACCTCACCGTGCTGATAAGGGCTCATCGTACCCGGGTCAACGTTGATATACGGATCCAGCTTCTGCGATATTACCTTATATCCCTTTGACTTAAGAAGACGACCCAGTGATGCGGCAGTGATGCCTTTTCCCAGACCGGATACAACGCCTCCTGTTACGAAAATATATTTGACGTTTTTCATAAAATCCTCCTGAAGATTTTCAAATTACTATACTTCGATCGTTCCCTCAAAAATCGTACTGGCGTCACCGGTCATTGTTACTGTATTTCCGGAGTATCTTATCTTAAGCTCTCCTCCTATGAGTTTTACAGTTATTTCCTCGTCCTTTGAGCAATATCCGTTTTCAACGGCTGCAACTACTGCTGCGCACGCGCCTGTGCCGCATGCCCATGTTTCGCCGTTTCCTCTTTCCCAGACGCGCATCTTCAGCTTCTGCGGGCTGATGACCTTAACGAATTCAGTATTCGTTCTTTCAGGGAATATCTTATTATGCTCAAACTTCGGACCGATATCTTCCAGATCTATTCTGTCAACATTATCTGCAAATACAACGCAGTGCGGATTTCCGACGTTTACACAAGTTATATTATATTCGTTTTCACCGATTTTGACAGGCTGATTTATAATTTTTTCGCCAGGCATATTAACCGGTATAGCAGCAGGGTCAAGCTTTACTTCGCCCATTTCAACTGTGGCAGCCGTAACTTCTCCGTACTGCTTTATGAGCTTTACAGCTCTTACAAGGCCTTCAGCCTCTACTGTAACTATATCGCGCGGTGCGATGCCTGAATCATGCAGGTATTTTGCAATGCATCTGAGAGCGTTTCCTGAAATGCCTCCGTTTGTGCCGTCCTGATTTATGAGTACCATTGACTCATCAGCTATCCTTGAAGGATAGATAAGGCATATTCCGTCACCGCCGATTCCGAGGTGTCTGTCTGAAAGCATTACAGCCAGTCCCTCCGGATTGTCGATCTGCTGATCGAAGCAGTTGAAGTAGATGTAATCGTTCTTTGTTCCGCTCATCTTAAGGAATCTGAGCTTCTGACGATTTTTTCTCATCTCATTGATATCTACGAGCTCTGTGCATTCCTTAGTAAACTTTGAACGCAGGCTGTTGAGCAGAGCGTTCGCAGTATCCATTGAAGTCAGGCACGGTATAGCTCTTTCTACTGCCTTTCTTCTCAGCTTTACTGAATCCTTTGTAGGGATCCTTCCGCGTGAAGATGTTGAGATTATATAATCTACCTTTCCGCTTTCAAGCAGAGTGAGACAGTTGTTTTCTGCTTCGCTTATCTTTGAAACGCGTTCTACTGGCAGACCCTCTGCCTCTATTATATCAGCTGTACCGTAAGTTGCGTAGAGCTTGAATCCCATATCTGCAAAACCTCTTGCGATATCAGGTATTTCAGCCTTATCTCTGTCTCTTACGGTTATGAGGACGCCGCCTTCCTTCTTCATTTCATAGCCTGCAGCAACGAGTCCCTTGTAGAGTGCTTCTTCAAGCGTTCCGGCAATACCGAGGACTTCGCCTGTTGACTTCATTTCAGGTCCGAGATGAGTATCAACGTTTATCAGCTTTTCAAATGAGAATACAGGAACCTTTACAGCATAGTAAGCTGACTTTCTGTAAAGACCTGTGCCGTAGCCCATATCAGCGAGCTTTTCGCCGAGCATCGCGCGTGTAGCGAGATCTACCATAGGAACGCCCGTAACCTTTGAGATATACGGAATTGTTCTTGATGATCTCGGATTTACTTCTATAACATAAAGGTCATTGTCGTAAATAAGATACTGGATATTTACAAGACCTAATGTATTCATTGAAACTGCCAGTCTCTTAGACTGATCGATTATCTTTTCAATTATTTCATCAGTAATATTCCATGCAGGATATACTGCGATAGAGTCTCCTGAATGGATACCTGTTCTTTCGATATGCTCCATGATACCAGGAATGAGTATTTCTTCGCCATCGCATATAGCGTCGATCTCAAGCTCGATACCCATGAGGTACTTATCGATAAGGATAGGATTTTCTATTTCCTGACGGAGTATGATCTCCATGTACTCGTTGATGTCGTCGTCATCCCATGCGATTATCATATTCTGACCGCCGAGTACGTATGAAGGACGCATGAGTACAGGATATCCTATAGTCTTTGCAGCGTGGAGCGCTTCTTCTGTAGTCATTACAGTGAGGCCTGCAGCACGCTTTATGTGTTCCTTTTCAAGCAGCTCATCAAATCTTTCTCTGTCTTCCGCCATATCGATGCTGTCGGCAGGCGTTCCGAGTATCCTTACGCCGTGTTCATCGAGGTGCTTTGTGAGCTTTATCGCAGTCTGACCGCCAAACGCAACTACTACTGCGTCAGGCTTTTCAGTAGCTATGATATTCATTACATCTTCGTCTGTAAGCGGCTCGAAGTAAAGTCTGTCTGCTGTATCGAAGTCTGTAGATACAGTTTCAGGGTTGTTGTTTACGATAACAACTTCATATCCTGCTTTCTTCAGCGACCATACGCACTGTACAGAAGCGTAGTCGAACTCGATACCCTGACCTATTCTTATAGGGCCTGAACCGAATACGATAACAGTTCCCTTGCAGTGGTCAGCCTTCTTCTGCTTTTCAAGGAAAGCAGCCGCTTCATTCTCGTCATCATAAGTAGAGTAGAAGTAAGGTGTTTCAGCGTCGAACTCAGCTGCGCATGTATCTACCATCTTGAATACAGCGTGACGCTTGTTCTGTATCTTCTGACCTGACATTTCTTCAATTACTGAATCGAGATAAGCGTGCTTCTTAGCTTCAAGATACAGCTCGTCTGTGAGCGTTTCGCTCTTGAGTCTGCTTTCTATATTTATTAATTTAATTATCTTTTCAAGGAACCATTCATCTATCTTTGTGATAGCGTGGATCTCATCAACTGTAGCTATGCCGCGCTTGAGTGCCTGATAAAGTACGAAAAGTCTCTGGTCGTCGCAGTTATGTATACGAGCCTTTATCTCCTCATCGCTCAGCTCTCTGAGCTCTTCATCATCAAGCGTGTTGTGCTTTATCTCAGCACCGCGAACGGCCTTCATCAGAGCTTCTTCGAACGTCTGACCGATAGCCATTACTTCGCCTGTAGCCTTCATCTGAGTTCCGAGGTCGCGCTTTGCGTAAACGAACTTGTCGAACGGCCACTTAGGGAACTTAACTACAACGTAGTCGAGTGTAGGCTCGAAGCATGCGTATGTATTTCCTGTTACTGCGTTCTTTATCTCGTCAAGCGTAAAGCCGATAGCTATCTTGGCCGCAACCTTTGCGATAGGATAACCTGTAGCCTTTGACGCGAGCGCTGAAGAACGTGAAACTCTTGGGTTTACTTCGATAACTGCGTACTCGAAGCTTTCAGGGTGCAGCGCGAACTGGCAGTTGCAGCCGCCCTCTACCTTGAGTTCTGATATTATATCGAGCGCTGCCTTACGGAGCATCTGGTATTCCTTATCTGCAAGTGTTACTGCAGGAGCGATTACTATACTGTCGCCGGTATGTACGCCTACAGGGTCGAAGTTTTCCATAGAGCAGACTGTGATAACGTTGCCCTTACTGTCGCGCATTACTTCGAATTCTATTTCCTTCCAGCCTGAGATACACTTTTCTACGAGTACCTGAGTGATAGGAGAGAGACGCAGACCGTGCTCAGTTATCTCTCTGAGCTCTGCTTCGTCGTTAACGATACCGCCGCCTGAACCGCCGAGCGTAAATGCCGGTCTGATGATCACCGGATAACCGATCTCGTCAGCGAAAGCAACTGCTGATTCTATATCATTTACGACCTTTGAAGGAATTACAGGCTGTCCGATAGACTCCATAGTGTCCTTGAACATCTGACGGTCCTCAGCCTTGTCGATAGTTTCAGGGTTAGCGCCGAGCAGTATTACCCCGTTTTCCTCAAGGAAGCCTTCCTTTGCGAGCTGCATCGACAGAGTAAGTCCTGTCTGACCGCCGAGCGTTGAAAGGAGTCCGTCAGGCTTTTCCTTCTGGATTATTCTCTTAACTACTTCAAGAGAAAGCGGTTCTATATAAATGCTGTCAGCCATCTGGTTGTCAGTCATGATAGTAGCAGGGTTTGAATTTACAAGAACTACTTCAAGACCTTCTTCCTTCAGGGCGCGGCACGCCTGTGTGCCTGCATAGTCAAATTCTGCAGCCTGGCCTATAACGATTGGACCTGAGCCGATTACCATGACCTTTTTTAATTTCTTATTTAACGGCATTTACTCCAACCTCCTTCATAAGCTTCACAAAATCATCGAATAAGAAACCTGAGTCGAGCGGTCCGCCGCACGCTTCAGGGTGGAACTGTACTGAGAATACAGGCTTGTCCGTATATCTTACGCCCTCGCATGTATCATCGTTTGCGTTTACGAAGCTTACTTCCGCAAAATCAGGAAGGCTTTCGCCTACAACGCAGTATCCGTGATTCTGGCTCGTTATGAATACTCTTCCGTCAGCCAAACGCTTTGCAGGCTGATTCGCGCCTCTGTGTCCGTACTTCATCTTATCTGTGCGGCCGCCCGAAGCGAGCGCAAGGAGCTGATGTCCGAGACATATACCAAATACAGGTATGCCGCTTTCGCGCAGTATCCTTATCTCTTTTATAACTTCCGTATTTTCAGCCGGATCTCCCGGGCCGTTTGAAAGCATGATGCCGTCCGGCTTCATAGCTATTATGTCAGCTGCTTTTGTTGATGAAGGAACAACAGTTACATCGCAGCCGCGCTTCTGAAGCTCTCTGCAGATATTGCGCTTAGCGCCGAGGTCCATAAGTACGACCTTGAGCGGAGCGCTTCCGTCAGCAGGCTCTTCTGTATGCGGATGCTCTTCCGCCTCTGCACATGTAGTGTTTGCAACGGCTTCTGTTATTATGTACTGCTTGAGTTCCCATATATCAGAAGATGTTTCCTGAGGAAGTTCGGAAAGGATCATACCATTCATTACACCGTTCTCACGAACTATCTTAGTAAGGGCTCTCGTATCGATTCCGTAAAGGCCCGGAACGTTCTGTTCCCGCAAAAAAGTGTCAAGGTCTCCCTGATTTCTGAAATTGGAAGGCTCCTGACACCAGTCTCTAACTATATACCCTTTAACGAATGACTTTCTGCTTTCGAAGTCCTCCGGAATTATTCCATAATTTCCTATAAGCGGAAATGTCTGAACGACGATCTGACCATAGTAGCTTGGGTCAGTAAGTGTTTCAATATAGCCTGTCATAGCTGTAGTGAATACGACCTCGCCGGTAACGTCGCCCTCGGCGCCGAAAGCCTTGCCCTTGAATACTGTTCCGTTTTCAAGGAGAAGATACCGTGTCTTTTCCATTTTTTCCTCCATTCTCCATCTATGTAAAATCTGTTTTCAATAATAAATATTTTAATATTACTTATTGTAGTAAGTTTTAAGTATATTCTGAGCGATGACCTTTCTGCTCTGCCGCAGGTCCATCGCCTGCTTTTCAATATAACGGTGAGCCTGTGCCTCCGTCATATTGAGATTGCTTATGAGCATTGCCTTTGCTCTGTTTACGAGACGTATTTCCTCAAGACTTTCACGAAGCTCCTTCGATTCATTCCTCAATTTGGCCATGACTATACCTGCTGTCAGCATTGCTTCAACAGCAGTACAGAAAGTCTTTTTATCGACCGGCCGGCATATCACTTCAACTCCGCGCCCTTTTATAAGAGCTCCTGAACGTTCATACGTTTCCTTGCCTGTTACCAAAACCGCAGGTACAGAATTATTTTCGCTCATCTGCACCGTCATTTCAACCCCCTGCTCATCACTGAGCGGAGTATTGACGATAACAAGATCTGTTTCAGGAAACGCCACGATCTGCCTGCGGGCCTCAGCCGCGCTCGTGACAGCCGTTATCTCGGCAGCGATAAAGCTCTTTACCAGTGCCGAAAGCGCTTCCAGATTCTTCTCTGAACCTGCGCACAGTAAAATATTCTTCATCCTGTTTGCGCTCCTGCAGACGCTGTATTTCCTAACATGAATAGCTGCGTAAAATGACGTATCCGCACGAGATCCGTCATACGTTTTAACATACCGTTTTTGCTTATTCGTTTTATTATACATGAATGGTCTGCGTTTTCAAATATATAATTTTATTTAGAACAAAATAATTCACGTCGGCTTGGCCGACTTGATAAACGTCTTTATCTATTTTGCACATCAATGTACATATCTTGTGATTTCTTTCATTTACACCACAATATCTGTGAAACTATATATTTGACTTTATAAGTCATATAATTTAAAATATATGTATTTTTTATTATATATTTTTTCATATACTTAAATAACATAGTTATCCACAGATGTTTTCCACATATACACAGGTCATGGGCTAAAATTTTTCCTTTTTTGTTTTCCACAGGCATTTTTTGTGTATAAGTATATGCTTATCCACAAGTTATCCCCACTTGTCCACTTTTTCTGTGGATAACGTGTGGAAAAGTCACCTTTTTTGTGGAAAACTCTGTGGATAATGTGTATAACTTTGTGGAAAAAGTGGACAAAAATGTGGAAAAACACTTAATAGCCTGTGGATATGTTGACAATTTTTGTGGACAACTCGGCAAAAAACCTGTGGATATGTTTATAAATTTTGTGGAAAACTTATGTGGATAAAGGGTATAATTAATTGAAATTAAAGCGTTTCTGCCAATTACGAAAGGAGAAGTACCAAAAATGGGACTTAAAATGATAACTTCGAACAATTATGAGGAAAACGTCATCCTCTCTGTTGAGCCTGTAGTTATAAACCTGTGGGCAAAGTGGAACCCTATGTGCGATAAGGTAGGAGAGACACTCAGTAAGGTAGCGGAGGAATACGGTGATTACATAAGAGTAGTCCAGATGAACCTTGAACAGCAGCCTGAGCTTACTGAGCTTTTTGAAGTCGACAAGCTTCCGCTTGTCCTTATGATGACGGGCGGCGTTATATGTAAAAAGATATACGGACTGCCTACAAAGCAGCAGCTTATAGACGAGCTCGAGCTTGAGACCATAAAAGACTTCCGCGACCGTGGTATCACATATCATCCTAAACGTAACTATGTGCCTGGCTATATAAGGAATGAAACATGGTAGTGGATAATAAAGAACTTATGTCAGCTGTCAGGAGCATCCTTGCCGAAGCGCCGCACAAAATAGTCATAAGCAATCGCCGCAGCAAAGCAGGTACAGCAGCTGACCTTAATGCTGCTCGTCTGGCGGAAAAATCATCCGGCTCATCTGATGAAGAGCGTATTTATGAAAAGATAGTGATAACTCCGAAAATAATAAAGGGAGCACCTGCCTATCAGGCTGAACAGTTCACTCGCACACAGGCATTTCACCTGAATATGATGCCTGAAGAGCTGCCTGAATATATTACAGGACTTCTTTCCGACGAATTCCGCCAGCTCGACTCATTCAGCAGCAGCAGTTCAGGTAATATAAAAATAAGTAAAAAGGGTAAAATAATGTCAAGCATTCATAAAAAGAAAGACTCGGCTGATACCTCAAAAACACCTGATAATACCTGTGCTGATAAGTTGTCAGGAATGAAAAAACAGTCTGCCGGCATGCACGCTGATGCCCCAACCCCTGTAAAATCAATACCTCTGCCGATTGTTTCATGTGAAACTTCTTCTGCTCACAACAGAAAAAAGAAGCGCCTTATAGAGGAAGGAACTATAGTTCCACCGCTTATAGATATGGGTATTTTTACAAATGACGGAAAAATAATTCGCAGTATGGGTGATAAATTCAGACAGATAAACCGTTTTTTGGAAATAGTTGATGATGCTGTCGATGCATGCGGCTTTGATTCGCTTACGATCGTCGATTTCGGATGCGGCAAAGCATACCTTACATTCATACTTTACTACTATCTCACTTATGTAAAAAAGATAAAGGCCACTATGATAGGGCTCGACCTCAAGGCTGACGTCATAGCTGACTGCAACAGTGCCGCAGAAAAGTACGGATATACAGACCTTCACTTCGAAGTAGGCGACATAAGCCGCTATACAGCCAAAGGTCCTATAGATATGGTGATAACGCTTCACGCATGCGACACTGCAACAGACTACGCACTTTACAATGCAGTAAAGTGGGAAAGCAGAGTGATACTTTCAGTTCCATGCTGCCAGCATGAGCTGAACGCTCAGATAAAAAGCGACGAATTTTCATTGCTGACTAAATACGGGATCATAAAAGAAAGATTTGCAGCGCTTGCAACTGATGCGCTGCGCGCATCGCTCCTGGAGCACGAAGGTTACAAAACTCAGGTGCTCGAATTCGTCGATCTTTCACATACGCCTAAGAACCTCCTGATACGCGCCATAAAAACAAACGTATCTGCGAAGAAAAAACAGCACTCACTAAGCGAAGCTGAAGCATTCATAAAAAGCTTCAGCGCAGACCCAACACTCTACAGGCTCCTTGTTGATAAAGATAAATAAAAGCAGCCTGCATATCAAAAGTCCGAGCCTGAATCAATTATTAATCTTTCTTAAATTCAGAGAATATCGGCATAAAACAATGTAAAATGAATGGAGACTTTACAATGACTGACATTTTCATAATAGGAAACGGACCCGCCGGCATTTCCGCCGCAATATACGCTGTGCGCGCCGGACTTTCAGTAAAAGCTACCGGCAAGGACGCGGGCGCGCTCGGAAAAACAGACAAGATAGAAAATTACTACGGCTTTCCTGAGCCTGTCACCGGCAAGGAGCTTCATGACCGCGGCACAGATCAGGCAAAGCGCCTCGGCGCAGAAGTACTGGAGCACGAGGTATTCGATATAGAATACTTTTACGCAAACAGCTCAGCCGATCCCACATCTGATGAATATGTGAACCATTTCAGGATAACAACATCAGGCGGCGTATTTACATCTAAAGCACTTATACTTGCAGCAGGTACCAGCCGCCGTGCTCCCGCAATAAGCGGACTAAAAGACCACGAGGGCAGGGGAGTGAGCTACTGCGCCGTATGCGATGCATTTTTCTACCGAGATCAGCCTGTCGCAGTTATAGGAAACGGCGATTACGCTCTTAGCGAAGCGCTGCACCTCGCGCCTACATCATCAGAGGTCGTTATCCTGACAGACGGAAAAGATTTCGTATCAGAAAAGCTTTCACTTACTGCTGATGAAATAGAGTCTGCGCGAGGAGCTAATACTGGAGCAATAAAGCTCCCTGAAGATATAACTGCCGCCGTCGCCGGCGGAGCTCTGCGCTTTGACAGCCGCAGGATATCCGAGATAAAAGGCGAGCCTGTAGTATCATCTGTCGTTTTCAGCGACGGCAACGAGCTTGAAACTGCAGGAGTTTTCATAGCGCTCGGCACTGCGTCAGCATCCGATCTTGCGCGCAAGCTCGGAGTAACTGACGGCGAGGGCAAGCTCGCGATCAATGAAGACCTTTCTACATTCGTTCCGGGATTTTTCGCCGCAGGCGACTGCACGGGCGGGATGCTCCAGGTAGCAAAGGCTGTTTATGACGGAGCACGCGCAGGCACGTCAGCTGTAAAGTTCATAAGGAGTCTCTAATACTAAGGCAGTAAAGGAAATTTATCAATTATGAACAAATTAAAATATTTGACCAGCTTTCACCTGAAAATGATGGCTATGCTTTTCATGCTGTGCGACCACGCATGGGCGACGATCGCACCCGATGGATACGACTGGCTTACATGCATAGGCCGTCTGGCTTATCCGATATTCGCGTTTCAGATAGCGGAAAGCTTTTCGCACGTATCCGATGAAGCATTTAAAAAATTTATCGGGAAAATGTTCATCTGGGCGCTTATCACCGAAATACCGTTTGACTTGATGTACGGCGGAACGTGGTTCTATCCATTTCATCAGAATGTACTGTTCACATACGTTATAGCGCTCGCACTCATGCAGGTGGCTGAAAGAGCGCGCCGTAAGCACTGGCTTGCAGGACTTATAGCATTTATAGCATGTATGGGAATCGGATACGCTCTTGGATATATAACATTTGTCGATTATTACGGCTGCGGCGTTATGATGGTGCTCATATTCTGGTATTTCAAGCATTTCCGCTATGGCTGGATCGCTGTCATTGCAGGTATGGTATGGATAAACGGATTCCTGCTTGCAGGCTATACATACGACATTAATATTTTCGGAACAAGCTTTGATTTTCCGCAGCAGGCTCTTGCGCTGCTTGCTTTCATACCGATATTTCTTTATAACGGTCAGCGCGGCAGAGACAGCAAGGTCATTTCATTCTGCTGCTATGCGTTTTATCCGGCGCACATGTTTGTGCTTTATCTTTTTGCGAGATTCTTTCTCCTTCCGGCATAATTTATTTGATTTATAAAGGAAAACGGCCTGCACATATACGGCATGGGCTGTACAGCCAACAAGGCTACTATGCTCAGGCTTATGGAATTTGATGAAGTACGAGAAATATATGTTACTGATATTGAGTAATATATTTAAACATTA
Source organism: bacterium (assembly GCA_963627215.1). GTDB lineage: Bacteria > Bacillota > Clostridia > Peptostreptococcales > Anaerovoracaceae > CAKQOE01. Next base: position 13,884 of record CAVGAH010000025.1, read on the forward strand.
TTATGTATTTCATAATATATTAATATCATATCATACAGCTTGATGGGTGCGGTGACGCACGGACACGTTGAACCTATTCATTGATTATTAGTGATCAAACATTAAAAAAGAGCGTAGTTCTCAGATAAATTATCTGATTTAAATTATCTGATTACTGCACTCTTTCTTTGATTCGTATTATTTTTTAAGTTTTTTACGCTACTTTGCGTATTCTTCTTTGAATTTCGCTTTTATCTTTTTCTCTATGCGCGAAACTGTCATCTGCGAAACGCCCAACCCTTCGGCTATCTGCTGCTGAGTTTTTCCGTCAACGAATCTCATGCTGCAAAAGCGCCTTTCCTCAGGCGTGAATGACTGCATCGTTCTTTCGAGAAAATCTGCGTTTTCAAACGTATCAAAAGCAGCGTCTTCTTCGCCGGTATAGCGTTCTATGAATGACGGACCTCCGCCGTTTCCGCTGCCGTTGTCGTTGTAACTTTCCTCCATACCCTGCTGGAGTGAAACGGCGCTGTATGCGCGGCCTGATTCCATAGCTTCGAGTACCTCGTCCTCTGTGACTCCGAGTTCTTCTGCTATCTCCGATACCTTTGGAGTTCTGTGAAGCTTTGCTTCCAAAGCCTGCTGGATCTTAGGGATCTTTATTGAAAGGTCCTTCATTTTTCTCGGGACCTTCATCGCCCATCCCTTATCGCGGAAATATCTTTTTATCTCTCCAAGTATGGTAGGCGTGGCAAACGCGGAAAACTCAACGCCCCTGTCAGGGGCATACCTTTCCGCTGCAAGAACAAGAGCCATTGAGCCGACCTGGAAAAGGTCATCATACTCAACGCCTTTATTCAAATATTTTTTTACCAAAATGTTTACAATATAGAGATATTTTTCCACTATCCGGTTTCTATATTCCTTATCACCGGTCTCTTTATACTTTTGAAATAATTCTCTATCTTCTGCAACAGAATCGGCCATAATCAATCCTCATCTATTAAATAAAAAACAAGCCGACGCCTCCGGCGACCGAAAAATGCTTTTATCCGAAGTGTTTGAGCATTCTTATCAGTCTTCGCTCGTTCTGATTTGAGAATATGCTCACTTCATCCATCAGCGCTCTCAGCATGAAAATGCTTGTTGAAGGATCAAACAAATCAGACATCATTTCTCTGCATGACGGCAGACTCATGCATTCGTGCATCAAGCTCATCTCAGCGTCGTGATCGTCAGCGATATCGTCTATAGATATCATCATTCCATCATCGCCAAGCTCACATGATACTTCATATGCAGCTACATCATCATCATTGCAGAATACGTGCGTACATACCTCAGATACAGCGACCTTTATGTCTTCGATGTCCTCGACATCAAATCCTGCAGTATTAGCAGCTGAAGAGATGGCGAGACGAACTACACCAACATATTCAGGTTTTCCCGGTACTGAAAATCTGATCAGATCAGCCATATTTGTCACTTCCTTTCAAATAACAGGGTATCAAATAACCCTTCAAGTTTTTTAATACCCTGTACAACGCACGCTAAACGCCGAGTGTAGTCTGTTCTTCACCGAAAGTTTTTGGTTTAGTTTCTTCCGTGATTCCGGCTGTGTCGTCATTAACTACTTTTGCCATAGCGATTATATTAGCGTCCTCAGCAACCTTCATGATCCTTACACCCTGAGTTGCTCTGCCGAGTCTTGAAACATCGCTGGCCTTTATCCTGATGATTATGCCATCTGAGTTGATAAGCATGACTTCATCAGTTTCATTTACTATCATAGCTCCTATGAGCTGACCTGTTTTATTAAACTTAGCTGTATCGTATGTCAGCAGACCCTTGCCGCCCCTCTTCTGAGTCTTGTAGTCTGCTACAGGAGTTCTCTTTCCGTAGCCTGCCTGAGTAACAACGAGGAGTTCTTCATCTTCCTCAGCAAGCTCCATTGCAACGACTTCATCGTCACCCTCGAGAGTGATAGCGCGTACGCCTCCGGCTATCCTTCCCATTGGACGAACATCTTCCTCGCTGAAGCATATGCTCTTGCCGTGCTTCGTAACGATAATTACGTTGCTCGTTCCTGAAGTGTGCTTTATGCCGATAAGCTCATCGCCATCCTTAAGCTTGATCGCGAGAAGTCCGTTCTTTCTGTTCGTAACAAATTCAGAAACCTTTGTCTTTTTAATAGTTCCCTTCTTTGTAACGCACATGAGGTACTTGCTCTCGTCCTCTTTCTTCATAGGGATCACTGCAGTTATGCGCTCACGCTGCATCAGATTCAGGAAGTTTACAGCAGGAGTTCCCTTTGCTGTTCTTGCAGCTTCAGGTATCTCGTAAGCTCTTATTTTGTAAACTTTTCCTGTATTTGTAAAGAAGAGGAGATAATCGTGAGTAGACGTGATTATCATATGCTTTACAAAGTCATTTTCTCTTGTCGTAAGACCTGTAATGCCCTTGCCGCCTCTCTTCTGTGTTTTATAAGTATCCATAGCGACTCTCTTTATATAACCGAGGTGGGTGAGAGTGATCGCTACCTGCTGTTCCTGGATAAGGTCTTCTTCGTTTATCTCACCCTCATCTGGAACTATTTCTGTTCTTCTTTCGTCACCGAACTTTTCTTTTATCTCGAGAAGCTCGTCTTTTATTACTCCCATGAGTACTTTTTCGTCAGAGAGGATCTTATTGTACCATGCGATCCTTTCTTCGATCTCTTTGTATTCTGTTTCGATCTTTTCTCTTTCGAGACCCTGGAGTCTCGCAAGTCTCATATCGAGTATCGCCTGAGCCTGAACGTCAGAAAGGCTGAATCTTTCCATGAGTCTTGCCTTGGCGTCATTGTAGCTCGTTCTTATTATTCTGATAACTTCATCGATATTATCGAGAGCGATAAGATAGCCTTCGAGTATATGAGCTCTTTCCTGAGCCTTCTTCAGGTCGAATTTTGTTCTTCTTGTAACGACTTCATTCTGATGAGCCAGATAGCAGTCGAGCATTTCGTAAAGATTCAGTATCTTTGGTCTGCCGTCAACAAGCGCGAGCATTATTATGCTGAAGTTGTCCTGAAGCTGAGTGTGCTTGAAAAGTCTGTTGAGCGTTATCTGAGGATTAGCATCTCTCTTGAGCTCAACAACTATTCTCATACCCTCTCTGTCAGATTCATCTCTGACGTCAGCGATATGGTCGAGTCTCTTATCTTTAACAAGTTCAGCGATCTTTTCTATAAGACGAGCCTTGTTTACCTGATAAGGGATCTCAGTAAATACTATCTGAGTCTTTCCCTTCGCAGTTTCCTCAAACTGATACTTTGAACGTACAGTTACCTTGCCCTGTCCTGTTCTGTAAGCTTCTCTCGCTGCGCTTCTTCCTATGATGTCTGCGCCTGTAGGGAAATCAGGTGCTTTTATTATATCGATAAGATCTTCGATATCACAAGTTTCTTCGTTTATCTCAGCATCGATCATTCTTACTGTAGCGTCTATTACATCGCTCAGGTTATGAGGCGGGATAGACGTTGCCATACCTACAGCGATACCGTTTGAACCATTTACGAGAAGGTTAGGGTATCTTGCAGGGAGCACTACAGGCTCTTTTTCGTCGCCATCGAAGTTAGGCTGAAAATCAACAGTGTCCTTTTTCAGATCACGGAGCATCTGCAGCGCAAACGGAGTCATTCTTGCTTCCGTATAACGCATGGCAGCAGCGCCGTCGCCATCGACAGAACCGAAGTTTCCGTGGCCGTCAACGAGCTTATATCTTATATTCCATTCCTGCGCGAGTCTTACCATAGCATCGTAAACGGAGCTGTCACCGTGAGGGTGATATTTACCGAGTACGTCACCGACGATACGCGCTGATTTTCTGTGAGGCTTGTCCGGTGTTACGCCAAGCTCCATCATATCATACAGGATCCTTCTGTGAACAGGCTTCAGACCGTCTCTTACGTCAGGAAGAGCACGGCCTACGATTACGCTCATAGAATAATCGATATATGATGATTTCATTATTTCATTTATCTCTTCATGACGAATCTTTGAATCTTCAATCAGATTATCCATTAAATTCTCCTTTTGACCCTTTAAATATCAAGATTTGCGTAAGTAGCGTTTTCTTCTATGAATTTTCTTCTCGGCGGAACCTTTTCGCCCATGAGCATTGAGAATGTCTCATCTGCCATAGCAAAATCTTCCAGCTTTACCTTTATAAGAGTTCTTGTGCTGTAATCCATTGTAGTTTCCCACAGCTGGTTAGCATCCATTTCACCAAGACCTTTGTATCTCTGGATGTCAAGCTTCTGCGATGTTCCGAGTTCCTGAAGGAGAGCCTTCTGTTCTTCTTCTGTGTATGTGTAGTAACGCTCTTTGCCCTTGTCCACCTTGTACAGAGGAGGCTGCGCTATATATACATAGCCCTTCTCGATAAGCGGGCGCATATATCTGTAAAAGAATGTCAGCATCAGTGTACAGATGTGAGCGCCATCGACATCGGCATCGGTCATGATTATTATTTTGTGGTATCTGAGCTTTGACTCATCAAAGTCGTTTCCTATGCCGCAGCCGAATGCTGTTATCATGTTCTTTATCTCGTCAGAGTTAAGTATTCTGTCAAGTCTTGCTTTTTCAACGTTGAGTATCTTACCTCTGAGCGGAAGGATGGCCTGTCTCTTACGGTCACGGCCTGATTTTGCCGAACCGCCGGCAGAGTCACCCTCGACGATAAATATTTCTGATAGAGACGGGTCTTTTTCACTGCAGTCCGCAAGCTTACCAGGAAGCGTCATCCCGTCAAGCGCGCTCTTTCTTCTTGTAAGATCTCTGGCTTTACGCGCAGCTTCACGTGCGCGGGCCGCACGCAGACCCTTGTCTATTATTGCTCGAGCCTGCTGAGGATTTTCTTCAAAGAAAGCGGTAATATTTTCCATAGTTGCGCTGTCTACGAAGCCTCTTATCTCGCTGTTTCCGAGCTTTGTCTTTGTCTGGCCTTCAAACTGCGGCTCTATAAGCTTTACAGAAATTACTGCAGTAAGACCTTCTCTGATATCCTCGCCTGAAAGCGGATCGTCGTTTTCCTTGAGGTATTTATTCTTTCTCGCGTAATCATTATACGCTCTTGTGAGCGCAGTCTTAAAACCGACGAGGTGAGTACCGCCTTCGGTCGTATTTATATTATTTGCATATGAAAGTATGAATTCGCTGTAGCTGTCAGTATACTGAAGGGCTATTTCACATTCAAACTTTTCCTTGTTTACTTCAAAGTAAATTATATCAGGGTGGATAGGCTCCTTCGTCCTGTTCTGGTACTGAACGAATTCCTTTATACCGCCCTCGTAATGGAATTCCAGCTTCTTTGCAGGTTCAGGTCTTTCGTCTGTCAGGCTTATTTTTATTCCCTTATTGAGGAACGCCATTTCACGAAGTCTGTGTTCAAGTGTTGCAAAGCTGTAAACGAGCGTATCGAATATCTGACCGTCCGGCTTGAACCATGTAGTAGTTCCCGTATGATCGGCAGTTCCGACAACCTCAAGCGGAGACATGGTCTTTCCGCGCTCGTATCTCTGTCTGTAAATTTTTCCGTCTCTCTTTACTTCGACTTCCATCGCTTCAGAAAGAGCATTTACTACAGACGCACCTACACCGTGCAGACCGCCGGATACCTTGTATCCGCCACCGCCGAACTTACCGCCGGCGTGCAGTACAGTATGAATTACTTCAACTGCAGGTATTCCAAGCTTTGGATGTATATCTACAGGCATACCTCTTCCGTCATCGCTTACTCTGATGGAATTATCCTTAAGGATAGTTACCTCAATGTGATGGCAGTAGCCTGCGAGTGCTTCATCGACGCTGTTGTCGACTATCTCATAAACAAGATGATGCAGACCGGTTTCACTTGTTGAACCGATATACATACCAGGTCTTTTTCTTACAGGTTCCAGTCCTTCAAGTACCTGTATCTGTTCGGCATTATATTCCTGTTTTACTTCTGTATCAGGCAATAGATTCACCCCATTTCCAATTATTCAAAAAAATACAAACAGGAGCAGATCAATCTACTCTTTTTACGATTCCTTTTTCAACTTCAAAGATCGCATGATCCGGAAGCTGTTTTCTAAGCTCGTCGGTGACCTCAGTAGTCGTTATGAATATCTGAATATCTCCGAACGATGTAATAAGCTGACGCTGCCTTACTCTGTCGAGCTCCGACAGAACATCGTCAAGCAGGAGTACTGGTCTTTCTCCGGTCTCCTCAAAAATAAGCTTTATCTCAGCAAGCTTGAGCGACAGTGCGGCTGAGCGCTGCTGCCCCTGAGAACCGAAGCTTCTTACGTCTATGCCGTCTATCATTATACGTATATCATCACGATGCGGGCCGCGTCCTGTATTCCTTCTGATCATATCTCTCTTTCTTCCGGAATAAAGAGCATCATAAAATACTTTTTTCTGTTCCCTTATGTCATCGCAGATATCTATATCTGATTCATACTCTATATTGAGTATCTCTCTGTTTTCAGTGAGATCGCTGTGTATCCCTCTGCTTATTTTTTTCAGTTTTTCTATAAACAGAGCACGTTCCTTTATGATACGCGCACCGTAACCACTCAGCTCTTCGTCCCATATGTCAAGCATCGACATGTCAGGTTTTTCTTCCTTTAGCATAAAATTCCTCTGAGCCAGTATTTTTTTATACTTTGAAACACTGTCAAAATATACAGGCTTGAGCTGGCATAATTCTCGATCTATGAATTTTCTTCGTTTTTCAGGTTCTTCCTTAACTATTTTAAGATCATCAGGAGAAAATACGACTATATATACATTTTCCAGAAGATCTGACGCTTTTTTCATTTTTACGCCGTCAATTTTAAGGCTTTTTTTATTTTTAACCAGTCCTATTTCAACAGTAACATCTCTGTCACTTCGATGTGAGACTGTTTTAACGCGCGCCATATTACATCCGAACCTTATCATTTCGCTGTCTTTTGATGTACGAAATGATTTGCCGAGCGACATTATGTAAAGTCCCTCGATAAGATTTGTCTTTCCCTGAGCATTATTCCCGACGATCATATTTACTTTCTCATGAAATTCTATTTTCTGATCTTCATAATTACGGAAATTGCTTAGTTCCATCTCTTTAAAATACATTTTTTACATCACATTAAGCCATTATTCTTACCGGCAGGAGAAGATATGTGAAATTCTCATCTCCGAGAGGTTCAATAATGCATGGCGTAACGTTTGTGTTGAATTTCATTACAATATCATCTGACTTTATTACTTTCAGACCGTCGAGCAGATATTTTGAGTTAAAGCCTATCTCTATATCAGCGCCGTTTTTCTTTACCGGAATATTTTCATTAACATTTCCGGCCTCTGACTTTGATGTTATCTGCAGATTGTCACCGGTAACAGATATCTTTATAAGATTGTTTCTTCCTTCCTTTGCAAACAAAGATGCTCTTTCTATACTGTCAGTAAGCATGTTTCGATCGATGTTTACTTCTGTATTAAAGCTTTTCGGAAGAAGATCTCTGTACTTTAAAAATACACCATCTATTATCCTCAGGATAATGCGGCTGTCTTCAGTAACTATAACAGCCTTCTGCTTGTCGAGCATAAGCTCGATATTTTCATTTTCATTATCAGATTCTGCTATAATTTTACTTATTTCATTCAATATCCTTGCAGCAATTATGATATCTGCATTTTCTGCAATATCAGTCTTTTCACTTGCAACAGACATCCTGAAGCCGTCAAGTGCCGCCATGTTTATGCTTCCATCGTGTATTTCCATTAATACTCCGACGATAACACCCTTTGATTCATCAACACTTGCTGCGAATGATGTTTTTCTTACCATTTCCCTGAAAATATCTTTATTTACTGATATTTTTTGGTTTTCATTTACAGTACCGATTGCAGGGAATTCATCGGCCGCCATACCTACGATCCTGAATTCACTTGACGTAGTACTGATAATAACGTTATGCAGATCTCCAGAGGAGATATTTATAGTTTCATTAGGCAGTTTCCTTATTATGTCAGAAAATAACCGTGCCGGAAGTACTATCGTTCCTTCCTCCGCATCTGAGACCTGTATTGTTTTTTCAATACTGAGTTCCATATCGGAAGCGGTGAGAGTAAGTCTGCCGTCATCTGTAACTTTGAGAAGTATACCCTTAAGTATTGGCATCGTACTTCTGGTAGTAACAGCCTTTGAAACAAAATTCAGAGCTTTGTTGAGCTCACTTTGAGATGTTTTGAATTTCATGTTTCATTTCTCCATAAATAAACTTATGAAATGCGGATTTCATATACAGTGTTTTATTTATTAATATTGCAGCGGCGCATAAAGCGCCTGCATTTTTAAAAATGTGGCTAAATAACTGCTCCGCTCGGCGCCGTTGCAAGCTACGCTTTAAACGATTATAAACGTTTTTTTATAAAATTTCGAGCATTTTTATCACCCGGCGGCAAAAAATCGGTGAGCGAAGCCACCGGGGGCTTATTATTATAAATTATCTTAGTAGTAGTTATAGTAAGGGCTGTGAATATGTTGATAACTGCTGTGGACAGTGAAATTCTGCGAATCTTTGTTCTTTTTGTCCTGTGTATAACTCAGAATTTCTGTTGAAAAGCTGTGGAAAACTTGTGGATAAATCCTTGAAGCTCTGAGACGTTATCTAAGAGATCATTTATCAAGAATTACAGTTTTCAGCTCAGAAATGAGTTTACGAAGCTCGTCGTTTGTTTTAAGGTCCTTAGAGATCTTTTCACATGCATGCATGACTGTTGTATGGTCACGATTTCCGAAGTTTTCACCTATCTTAGGCAGTGAAAGGTCGGTGAGCTCGCGACATAAATACATTGCGATCTGGCGCGGATAAGCGAGATTCTTCGTTCTTTTTGCAGAGTCAACATCCTGGACGTTTATGCCAAAGTGAGCGCATACTGTATTTTTTATAAGCGGTGCATCTACCTGTCGATTAGATGTATCGAAAACATCAGTGAGCACTTCCTTTGCAGTTTCCTTTGTGAGCGGTTTGTTCATCAGGTTTGCGTGAGCAATGACTCTGTTGAGAGCCCCCTCGAGTTCACGGATGTTTGTAGTTATCTTATCTGCTATAACAGAAAATATTTCGAGCAGCTCGCTGTTTACCTGAATGTCTTCCATTTCAGCTTTGTTTTTCAGGATCGCAACTCTTGTTTCAAAATCAGGCGGTTGGATATCTACAGGC
>CAVGAH010000026.1:0-20263 GCA_963627215.1 bacterium
ACCTTCTATAGTGTTTATCTTTCTTATGAGCTCCGCGAAATCACAGTCGAAGTCGCAGTTGTTTCCGTATGAGTTTACGTTCTGACCGAGTAAAGTAACTTCCTTTACTCCATCAGCGACGAGTCCTGTGATCTCTGCTACTATGTCCTCTGGTGCGCGCGAGCGCTCGCGTCCTCTTGTATAAGGCACTATACAATAAGTACAGAAATTATTGCAGCCGTTCATTATATTTACGAATGATTTATGTCTGAACTTTCTGTGTACCGGAAGTCCTTCTATTATATGCTCTTGATTCTTATAGACGGACATCACCTTTTCGCGCTTTGCGAGACAGTCAGCTAAAAGCTGTGGAAAATCCTGTATGCTCATAGTTCCGAATATGATATCTACCCATGAGTATTTTGCCTTGAGGCGCTTTATTATATGCTCCTGCTGCATCATGCAGCCGCATACTGCTATTATCGCGTCAGGGTGCTTTTCCTTTATCTTTTTTATAACGCCGAGCTGACCGAAAAATCTGTTGTCGGCGTTCTCGCGCACGCTGCATGTGTTCATGACGATAACGTCAGCGACCTCGCGTACAGTATTTTCAACGTATCCCGCGTCCTCGAGCATCCCGGCTATCGTTTCCGAGTCGTGCTCGTTCATCTGGCAGCCGAATGTCTGTATGAAATACGTCTTCTGACTGTTTTTTATCTTATCTATTAATGAAGGCATTATTTTCTCCTATTGTAATATTTTGTATTCTGTTATGCATTATCCGTTAAAATTCATCCTTATTATTTTAATGGCGGCATGCTGCCGTGTCAAATAATAATGAAAAACTATAGTGCTAAACCATACACATTAAGCTCTTAACGCTTGCTGTCACGAGCGCAGTGTATACATGCCGCAAGCTGCGCGCGCAGCTTCTTAATATCTATAGGCTTTGCTACGTGGCCGTTCATGCCGGCTTCCTCCGCAGCGTGCCTGTCCTCCTCAAATGCATTTGCAAGGTATATTTTGCAATACGTATCTTTTCCTGCTCAATAATTCTTCTATTAACAGTTTACCACATCAGAGGATTTTACGCACATATTACCTTTACATATCGCTCGATTTGACTTAAAATAATTCACGAAAAATATTTTATACGGTCATGCTGCGTAAAATACGACAACTGAAAAATCACACTGCAGCTAAAGCTGCGTGATTTCTGTATAAGTCCTGCGCGCCGTATCATAGATACGGGCAGGACTTTAACCGTAGTCCACGTAGTGGACGTAGGAAGGCAGCATTGCTGCCTGTTGCGTAGCTTGCAACGGCGCCAGCGGAGCTTCTGCTCCGCCCGGTTTTCGGTGGGAGATTATTACCCGCCGCCTATAGAGGCGGGTGACATCTGGTGCTACGTTATATTATTCAGATCGGCAAACCGTACCGGGAATTTGGAGGACAAAAATGTCAGAAAAGATCAGGATCATTTCAAACCCTGCTGAAGTGCAGGCGATCGCAAGAGAATGGAAAAAGGAAGGACTTACTGTAGGCGTAGTTCCTACTATGGGCTACCTGCACGACGGTCACAGAAGCCTGATACACAGATCGTGCGCCGAAAACGACCGCACTGTTGTCAGTATATTTGTAAATCCTATACAGTTTGGACCAAACGAGGACCTCGCTACTTATCCGCGTGACCTCGAGGCTGACTCTGCACTTTGCGCTTCTGAGGGTGTCGATATAATATTCCATCCGGAGCCTTCAGATATGTACGCTGATGATTTCTGCACTCAAGTTGAGGTGGACGATATAACTCATGTTTTATGCGGAAAGACTCGCCCTACTCATTTCAGAGGCGTTACTACTGTAGTTTCAAAGCTCTTTAACATCTCAAAGGCTGACCGCGCGTACTTCGGAGAAAAGGACGCTCAGCAGCTTGCTGTTATCAGAAGGATGGTAAGAGATCTCAATATCGATATCGAGATCTGCGGCTGCCCTATCGTCCGCGAGGAGGATGGTCTGGCAAAGAGCTCAAGAAATAAATATCTCAGTCCCGATGAGCGTCAGGCGGCACTCGTTCTCAGCCGTTCACTCAATATCGGACGCGGTATGCTCGAAGCAGGCAAAAGGAACGCACCGGAGATCCGTCAGGCTATCGTTGATGAGATAAATAAGGAGTCTATGGCAGAGATCGACTACGTTTCTATCGTAGATTCCCTCACTCTCAAGGATGTAGAGGGTGATATCACTGCTCCTGTACTCGTTGCTATGGCAGTAAAGATCGGCTCTACTCGCCTTATAGATAATTTCTCTTTTGGAATTTAAATAAAATAAAAAATGATATATAAAAAACTCACTACTTCGCTTCGTTTCAGGTAGAGAGTGGCGATTTACCATAAAAAAAGCGCCCCGCGCTTACAGCCGTCGCGATGCCGGATCCTGCTCCGGCCGGCTGCGTTGTCCGTGGGACGCTTCGCTTTCGTATGATATTTTAACAATGAACGCTCGTATTTTCAACACTTGCCCTCAGAAATTGTCTGTAGAAGTACACTCCGACGAGGGATGTAATTATCTCGGTCACAATGAAAACGCACCAGAACGGATGCAGTCCGAACTGCGCAAATAAATATCCCAGCGGAACGAAAAGTATCACTGTTCTGACTATAGTAAGAAGCGAGCTTCTTACTGCGTAGCCTATCGCCTGGAAAAATACAGGGAATATCTGCGCCGTTACCATCGGTATGAAACTCAGACCTATCCATCTGAAGCCGTAAACACCTATTGATATAACGTCTGGATCCTTTGAAAAGACTGACAGCATAGGACCGGGTATAAGCTCGAAGCACATAGTTCCTATAAACATCAGCGCCACACCGGATATCAGCGAATCGCGCAGCGTCGTCCTGCATCGTCCTATGTCGCGCGTCGCGTAGTTGAAGCTTATTACAGGAACTATACATGTCTGCAGCGCGCCGAGCGGTATAAAAAAGAACGTCTGCCATTTGTAATACAGCCCCAGAGCCGTTACAGCCTGATCTGAGAAGCCCTTTAAGATCAGATTCAGACCGAGTATATAGAACGTATACGCAGACTGCATCAGGATGTTTGGCATGCCGAGCTTATATATTCTTATTATGTCCTTTATGTACGAGCCTCGCACAGGTGGCTTTCTGAACGCTCTCCATACTACTACGAGAGCGGCTACTATCTGGCCTGTGACTGTCGCTATAGCCGCACCCGCGATGCCGAGCTTTGGAAAAGGTCCTGGACCAAATATCAGCAGCGGGTCAAGAACGCAGTTAGTTATCGCTCCGACTATCTGAGCTGCCATAGGAGTTTTCATGTCTCCGCGCGCCTGAAGTATCTTGCTCCATACACCTTCTGTGAATATACCGATACCGAATACACATACTATGCGTCCGTATACGATAACGTCGTTTATTACATCTGCAGAGCCTGTAGACATGCGTGCGTATGCGGGCATAGCAAAGTAAAGCACTAACGCGAACGCTGCCCACATTACTACCGCCAGCGGCGTGCCTATACCGGCTATCTCCTCTGCTTTTTTGTCATTTTTTACGCCGAAATAGTACGCCATGCATGTATTTATGCCAACGCCCGTTCCTACGCCGAGCGCTATCATGAGAAGCTGCACGGGGTATATTATAGAAAGCGCGGTAAGTCCTGTTTCGGAGCAGCTTCCTATGAAAAAGCTGTCAACTATGTTGTAGAGTGCCTGTATGAGCTGCGCCAGCATTACCGGCGGCGCTATTTTTAAAAGTATCTTTGATATTTTTTCAGTACCGTAAAAATGTTCGGTGTATTCTTCAGTACCCATCAGCAATAGCTCCTTAAAATGTTATACTTTTTATTACATATCCGTAAATAAAGATCTGCTTTTCCATATGTATTCTATACCGGAATATATAGTCATAACAACTGCGATCCATAGCATTATAGTAGCAAACGGGAAGCCGATAGATTCGAACGGCCAGTTTCCTATGAGCAGGAATATTATAGCTATCATCTGGGTTACAGTTTTTATCTTGCCCGACCATGCAGCGGCTATTACTACGCCTTCGCTCGCAGCTACAGCGCGCAGACCGGTTATTGCAAACTCTCTGGCAAGTATAACTATTACCATCCACGCCGGAACAACAGCCGTCTGTACCATACAAACCAGCGCTGAAGTTACGAGTAGCTTGTCAGCCAGCGGGTCCATTATCTTACCATAGTTTGTCACCAGATCATACTTTCTGGCAAGATGCCCATCCAGAAAATCAGTAAAAGAAGCTACTATAAATACAGCTGCAGACAGCCACCCGTTTCCCGTACAGAGATATATTACTATAAAAACAGGAACGAGTATCATACGCATCGTTGTCAGTTTATTAGGTAAATTCATTTTAACACCTTCTTAATAATAATTATATTATGATTATTTTTATTTACAAAAAGACGCCCCCAAAAGCGGTCGGGCATGCGGACGAACCGAGTTGCGCGCAGCATCCCATTCTGTGACCGCAGAGCGACCCGCATGCCCGACCGCCTGTACAGGCGTCATATATTTATATTTATAGCACCGCTTTTCCTGTAAGATCGTAATCAAACGCGTCTGTAATCTCAACGTTTACAAACGTCCCCTGCTCAAGCTCCGCATCAGACGTGAATATCACGCCGTCATCTATATCAGGCGCATCATACTCCGTCCTGCCCATATAAGTACCGTCCTCGCAGTGCTCCTCAACGAGCACGCGGAGCGTACGGCCTACCTTTGCGATATTGCCCGCAAGCGAGATCTCACGCTGTATTGCCATTATTTCATCACGGCGCTGCTCCTTTATTTCTTCGTCCACCTGATCAGACATTTCAGCCGCAGGCGTTCCCTCCTCGCGCGAGTAAGCGAAAACGCCGAGACGGTCGAACTTCTGGTCTTCGATAAAATCAGCCAGCTCATTGTAATCATCATCAGTCTCACCAGGGAAACCTACTATGAATGTAGTTCTGATGTGCATACCAGGTATGCGCCCGCGCAGCTTTTTAAGAGTATTCTTTATCGACTCAGAAGTAGAATGACGGTTCATATTGCTGAGTATCCTGTCGCTTATATGCTGCAGCGGGATATCTATATACTTGCAGATCTTTTCTTCAGATCTTATAGTCTCGATAAGCTCGTCAGTTATAGAATCCTCGTAGCAGTAAAGCAGCCTTATCCACTCTATGCCCTCGATGCCGCAGAGTCCGCGCAGCAGCTCAGGCAGCGCGAGTCTGCCGTAGAGATCCTTTCCGTACGCAGTTACGTCCTGTGCGATTATTATAAGCTCCTTCGTACCGCGCGCAGCGAGCATTTCAGCCTCTGCCTGTATATCCTCTATACGGCGGCTCCTGTAATGACCTCTGATAGACGGAATGACACAGTATGAGCAAACGTTGTCGCAACCCTCTGCTATACGCAGATAAGCGCTCACGCTGCCCGCCTCCGTAAGTCTGTCAGGTATCTCACAGTATGACTGCGGAGCAGTCGTGTCATATCTCAGACGGCCCTTCTTGTCGTGTTCGTTCAATATTTCATTGATATTATCGTAATCATTTACACCGATAAGTATATCAGCCTCAGGTATCTCCTTGTAAAGCTCCTCTGAATATCTCTGCGCCAGGCAGCCCGATACGACGAGCAGCTTATCCTGCTTTTCGCCCGTTTCAGGATCCTGCTTGTACTGCGCCATTTCGAGTATAGTGTCGATAGACTCTGTCTTTGCGTCGTTTATAAACGCGCATGTGTTTACAATGATAGCATCCGCTTCATCCGGCGAGGCCGCCATCGTGTGACCGCCCTTTGCGAGCAGCGCGGCCATGTTTTCCGAATCAACAGTGTTTTTCGGACATCCTAATGTTTCTATAAATACTTTCATTAAATAGCTTTCTCCATTTTATGTAAATATATTTGATAAATCAATAAATATTCTCTAAATCAATATTCTTCATCCTGCGACAGCCCTGCTGTCCCGTAATCGTCGCTGAAAACATCTGCCGGAGATGTTATGTCCGGCTGTGCCGCTTCGGGCGTGTCATCATAGTAGTATGGTGACGGTGCTCCTGCCTCAGGGAGGCTAGTCGAGCCGGCCGCATCCTGCGCAGGCGGTATTTCAGCCGCGCTCTGCTGATGCGGGGCGGCCTGCTGCATTGCATATTCTTCCTTTGACATAAGGACCTTACGCGGCTTACTGCCCTCGCTTGGTCCTATTATACCACGCGCTTCCATTATGTCTATAAGGCGTCCTGCTCTGTTGTAGCCTATACGATAGCGTCTCTGAAGCATCGATGCAGAAGCCTGTCCCGAAGTGACTACGAGCTCTATAGCTTCAAGTAAAAGCTCGTCCTCGTCTTCATCTCCGTCAGCGCTTACCTCCGGCATCACAGTGTTTATAGCCGCCATTATCTTTCTGGCTTCGTCGTTTCCGGCTGACTGCTGCTTCCAGAAATCTATGACAGCTTCTACTTCTTCATCGGTAACGAACGGACCCTGAAGTCTTTCAGGCTGCGCCTTGCCGAGCGGATAGAAAAGCATATCTCCCTTACCTACAAGCTTTTCAGCGCCTACTCTGTCAAGTATAGTTCTCGAGTCTACCTGAGACGATACTGCGAACGCTATCCTTGACGGTATGTTCGCCTTTATAAGTCCTGTTACGACATCTACAGAAGGTCTCTGAGTAGCTACTACGAGGTGCATTCCTGCAGCTCTTGCAAGCTGTGCCAGACGGCATATGGACTCTTCTACCTGCTTTGAGGCAGCCATCATCAAGTCTGCGAGCTCATCTATTATTATTACTATCTGAGGAAGTACGTTGTCAGGTTTACCCTCTTTTTCCATTTTTTTGTTGTATTCTTCAAGCTTACGTACAGATGTTTCAGCAAACTTCTTGTATCTGTCGTTCATTTCCTGGACTGCCCATGCAAGCGCCGCAGCCGCTTTTGACGGGTCAGTGACTACAGGTATGAGCATATGAGGTATGCCATTGTAATTTCCGAGCTCGACCACTTTAGGGTCTATGAGTATGAATTTAACTTCATCAGGTGTTGATTTGTATATCATGCTTATGATGAGCGAGTTTATGCACACACTCTTGCCTGAACCGGTAGAGCCTGCTATGAGCAGATGAGGCATGCCCTTCAGGTCAGCAACTACGTGATTTCCCGATATGTCTTCGCCTACTACGAAGCTTATTTTTGATTTCGAGTTTTCAAACTCAGGCGATCCTACCATTTCGCGCATCGTTACAGTGCTTGAGCTGTCGTTTTCTACTTCTATGCCGACTGCTGCCTTGCCCGGTATAGGAGCTTCTATCCTGAGGCTCTTTGCCTCGAGGTTGAGCGCGATATCATCAGCCAGCTTCGTTATACTGTTTACCTTTACGCCTGTTGCAGGCTGTATCTCATAACGCGTTACAGACGGACCTTTTTTCACATCTATGACACGTGCGTTAACGCCAAAATCATGAAGCACCTGCTCCAGTCTAGCTGCTTTAGATGCCAGCTCCTTCTGTTCGTTTCTATTTACCTTACGCTGTGAAGGATTGAGTAATGATAACGGCGGCAGCTTGTATTCCTTTTTAGCAGGCGGCTGCGCGTTTTGAAGGCTGGCGCTTATATCTGCCGCGCCCTGAGCTGCGGCTGCTCTCATCTGTCCGCGCGTCATCTGCGGCGGTACGGGAGCCCCTTGCTGTACAGACTGTAGCGGCTGTTCCGCAGGCTTCATCTGTGTCTGCCCGATATTCTGCGATGCGCGCGGAGCAGCAGGAACACATTCTTCAGCATCCCGCGCGCCTGAAGCATCATTATATGCGTTTGCTGTATTACAAACGGCACGCTCCCCATTTACAAGTGCATCCGATATGTTTTCATATCCGTCTTCTGAACTATTGTATGTACTGTCATTTTCAGACGTAATATTTGAAGAAGTAATATTTGAAGAAGTATTAGTAGTAATATTTTCATCGAGCCATGGATCAAAGCCATCGCTTTCATCGGCAGCGCTGCTGCCCCCTGAAATGTTGAGCTCCGAATTTTCTTCCATATTAGGAATATTCTTTATCTCGTAAAAGAAATCTGCTGCCTTATAGCTGTTAAGCTCGTCATCATCAGGGTAATAAACGCCGTCTGAGCTTCCTCCGCCGAACATCTCATCATCACTCATGTAGTTCATGATCTTACGCTGATTGTCAGGCAGATCGCTGAAAAGCTCACGTGAAGGTGGACTGTTCTTAAAAAAGCTTGCCCCCTTTATCCTCAGATTTGCGAACGGCGAATCAGGCTTTTCAGTCGGCTGAGCGTCTGAAAATACAGACTTGAAGCCATCGTCTCTTTTATATTCCGTTCCGCCCGCATAAGCAGACTCAGCAGCTGCAGCATTGCCGGCACCTGTTGCAGACGCCGCTGCAGCGACGTTCACGCTGTCGTTGTTCCGGTCTTTATTGCCATTATCTGACTTTTTACCGAATAACCGTGCGAATATTCCGCCGTCATTATCTGCATACTGCTCAGCCGGGACGGCTGCTCCCGATGATCTTTTATTCGTATTAGATGCATTCGTGCCTGTCATGTTCATATCTGCATCATCAAGTGCATATTCTTCTTCGCATTCCTGCTCTTCCTCGTATGCCTTCTGACGTTCCAGAAGCCTGTTGTTGCGCTTTTCGCGAAGTCCGTCGAAGAATATAGAAACGGGGGTGTCCGCTATGATTATGACGCATATCACTGCGACTGCTATGCCTGCTATAACGAGCCCTACAGTTCCAAAACCAGCCGAAGTCACTCTGCCGAGCGTCATACCAACTGCTCCGGCACTTTTTAGCGTATGTCCGCTATAGAACGAATCCTTTATAAATCCCATCCAAGGCTGATTTATACCCTGCTTTACAAAAAATGCAGAATTCAGCATCGTCATATCTATGTAAAGCAATACTGAAAAAAACACAGAACGCGAGTTTACATGTGCCATCCTGTTCATAAGTATAAGAAGCGCATATATAATAAGGAAGAAAGGCAGTATGTATGCGACACGACCGAAAAGTCCCTTAAGGACCATTGAAAATATAACGCCAAACTCCCCGGTGGCCTCTGTCATCAATGAGACGATAAGAAATATCCCGAGCGCCACCATAAATATAGCGACGATTTCATCGCGCATACGACTCCCCGCAGGATTCTTTTTAGGCTTCTTTCCTGACGCAGCGACAGCAGGAGCTGCTTTTTTACTGACTGAGGCAGTCTTTTTCGAAGCTGACCCCGACGCTGTGCTTTTCTTACCGGAAGCGCCCGTACTCGTACCGGAGCTTTTTTTAGCTCCCGATCTACTTTTCTTTTTGCTTCCATTTTTACTTCCAGAGGAAGCCGCAGATCCTGACTTGCCGTTATTTTCTTTCTTTTCTGCCATTTTTCTCCTCCCTCGCATTCTCCAATTAAATGTATCCTACAAAAACAGTAAACGCTTTAATGCGCGGCGCAGCCCATGCACCTACAGACCGCGCCGTTTTTAAAGCGTTGTTTTAAAAACGATTTAACGATTCACAAATGATTTACAAATAACACCATCGTTCTCTTACTAAGCAACTAAGCCGTATATAATGAGCGCAGCGCCTGCAATCCATGTGTATACTGAGAAATACACGAGCTTCTTGTCAGTTACAGCATTTATCATCACCTTTATAGCAGCATAGCCTGAAACCACTGCAACTATTATACCAGCGGCCATAACTCCAATGCTCATTTCTGTGCCGTCAGTTGCCGCGCTTATAGCCCCCGGTACCTCAAGCAGGAAAGCTCCGAGAACTGACGGAATGGAAATAAGGAACGCATATTTTACAGCGAATGCTCTGTCGAACTTGCACGCGAGACCTCCTATCATAGTAGCGCCGGATCTTGAGATGCCCGGCATGATAGCTACAGACTGGCACAGACCGATAAAGAACGCGTTTCTGAAATTCATATCTTTTATAGTCCTTGTACCGCCGCCGTTCCTTTCAGCAAAGAAAAGTCCGAGACCTGTTATCATGAGGCATACACCGATAACTGCCATCTTTGAGTAAAGACTTTCAAAAAAGTCGTTTAAAAGCAGACCGAATATCGCCGTTGGTATAGATGCGGCGATTATCATGAAGCCGAGCTTTCTCGTTTCATTTTTGTTGATCTGTACACCCTGTCCGGTGCAGATGTCTTTAATAGTAGCGAAAAGTTCCTTTACCAGATCTACTATATCCTTCCAGTAAACGATAAATATAGCCACTAAAGTACCGAAATGGAGCATTACCGTAAATGTCAGGACGTTGCTGCCGTCAATGCCAAACATGTACTGCAGTGCGGCGAGATGTCCTGAGCTGCTGATAGGCAGGAATTCCGCAAGTCCCTGCACAAGACCTAAAATAATCGATTCTAATAATGTCATTTTTTCTGTCCCCCGTTTGATAAAAATTTTGTCAGAGTATTCATTTTCTACATTATAATATATACTGTAATAATAATATATACTGTAATATACCTTCGCGCAGTAGCGCCTGCGTTTAAGTAACCTGTTTATTTTAACACAATTAATGTGTCAGAAAAACCATAAATATATCAAATATGCATAATATTCTTCACCACCTTCCCGTCGGCCGGGCCGACCCACATTATTCAATATTTATTCCATACTGTATACTTTAAGATTAATACAATTTGCCATGTATTTTTTTAAATTACATATAAACATTGAATAAAAAATAGTATATAATAAC
This sequence comes from bacterium, assembly GCA_963627215.1. Classification (GTDB taxonomy): domain Bacteria; phylum Bacillota; class Clostridia; order Peptostreptococcales; family Anaerovoracaceae; genus CAKQOE01. Next base: position 10,743 of record CAVGAH010000026.1, read on the forward strand.
GTAACGCCAGATGTTCCTCCGCTATAAGCGGGGTTCATTTACGACTTTCAGCGGCGAATAATAATTTTCCGCTGAAACCCGAACGAAGCTAAAGCTTCGCTGGCGTCGTTGCAAGCGTGCGCGTCGCTCTGATCAAGCGAGCTTGTCAGTGGCTTTGCTTCGCTTTAAATACGAAAATTCACCCGAAGAATGCAGTGAAATTATTCTGCACGTTTTCAGAATTTATGAATATTGATTATTATGGAGGACTATTTACCATGAAAAAGCCAAATTTAGCCATTGTCGGAGCAAGTGGTCTCGTTGGACGCACGTTCCTCAAGGTACTTGAAGAAAGAGATTTCCCATTTGAGAATGTCTACATGATGTCATCATACCGTTCTGCCGGCAATACAGTTACATTTAAAGGAAAGGATTACGTTCTCGAAGAGCTCACTGAGCATTCGTTCGACAAGCCGATCGATATCGCTCTCTTCTCTGCGGGCGGCTCTACAAGCGAAAAATTCGCGCCTATCGCTGCCGCTCACGGCTGCACTGTAGTCGACAACAGCAGCGCGTGGAGAATGGATCCTGAAGTACCTCTCGTTGTTCCTGAAGTAAATCCGCAGGATATCGACTGGAACAAGGGCATCATCGCAAATCCTAACTGCTCTACCATTCAGGCTATGGTAGCGCTGAAACCACTCCATGATAAATATAAGATAAAGCGTATAGTATACTCTACATATCAGGCAGTTTCAGGCTCAGGCCTGAAGGGCATCAAGGATCTCGAGGAAGGTCTGAAGGGCAATGACATAATGACTGCATACCCTCACCCTATCGCAAACAACTGTCTGCCTCACATCGATGTATTCCTTGACAACGGATATACTAAGGAAGAAATGAAGATGATAAACGAGACTCACAAGATCCTCGGCGATGACAGCATAAAGGTAACTGCTACAACTGTAAGAGTTCCTGTTTTTGCCTGCCACAGCGAGAGCATCAACCTCGAGTTCGAAAAGCCTTTTGACCTCGATGAGCTCAAGCAGGATCTCGCAAGCTTCCCGGGACTCAATCTTATGGATGACCCCGCAAATAACGTTTATCCGCTCGCTCGCGACATCGAGGGTAAGAATGACGTATATGTAGGACGCGTAAGACGCGATTTCAGCGTTGAAAACGGCGTAAATCTCTGGGTAGTAGCTGATAATATCCGTAAGGGCGCTGCCACTAACGCTGTACAGATCGCTGAATTATTACTCGAACGTTAATTTCACGGCTGCTTTTTACTCACATAGTTATGAAGATTTAAGGAGGGAAATTTAATGGCAGTTTTTACAGGTGCAGGTGTTGCGCTGGTGACTCCGTTCAAGGACGGAAAGGTAGATTTTGATAATTACGGCGAGCTGATCGAATGGCAGATCGCCGAAGGCACAGACGCTATAATCTCATGCGGCACTACAGGCGAGGCTTCTACTATGACTGACGCTGAGCAGATAGAGGTAGTTGAGTACGCCGTAAACAAGGTAAAGGGTCGCGTTCCTGTTATTGCAGGTGCAGGCAGCAACGATACAGCTCACGGCGTTGCTCTTTCAAAGGAGCTCGAAAGAGTCGGAGCTGACGCTCTCCTTCACGTAACGCCTTATTACAACAAATGCACTCAAAAGGGCTACATACAGCATATGATAGCTATGGCTGACAATGTAAACATCCCTATCATACTCTACTCTGTAAAGGGCAGAACAGGCGTAAACGTTCTTCCTAAGACTGCGCTCGAGCTTTCAAAGCACCCTAACATCGTAGGCCTCAAGGAAGCAAGCGGCGATATCTCTCAGTGCGCTGAGATGTGCAGGCTCGTTCCTGACGATTTCGCTATATACTCAGGCAATGACGATATGGTAGTTCCCCTCCTCGCTCTCGGCGGCAAGGGAGTTATCTCTGTACTGTCAAACGTTGCTCCTAAGGACACTCACGACATGGTCGCAAAGTTCTTTGAGGGCGACATCGCAGGCTCAAGAAAGATACAGCTCGACGCTAAGCCTCTTATAGACGCGCTTTTCGCCGAGGTAAACCCTATCCCTGTAAAGGCAGCGCTCGATATCATGGGCAAGTCTCATATGGAATTCAGACTTCCGCTCTGCGAGCCTGAGGACAGCACTGTTGAGCTCTTAAAGAAGGAGCTTAAGGCTTACGGCATTATCTAAATTTATCCTATACGAATAATAAATAAATGCTGCAAAGCTGCGTCGGCCCGGCCGACACATAAACCGAAACATACCGCGCGCAGGCGCATCAATTAAGCGAACGAGACGGCATATGGGCAAAAAACGGGTACATAATATTATTTATCCCGGACGCGCGGTACGCTGTCTCTTTCATTATTCATACGTATTTGCGCGCATTCATTATGGAGGTCATTCATATATGCTTAATATAATTCTTAACGGCTGCAACGGCCGTATGGGTCAGGTGCTCACGAGGATGATTGGTGAAAAGGACGATATGCAGGTCGTTGCAGGTATAGACGCTCATGCTGAGCAGAAAAACGACTACCCTGTTTTCGGCTCTCCTCAGGAGTGCGACATCAAGGCTGATGTTATCATCGACTTCTCTCACTTTTCTGCAGTTCCTAATCTGCTTCAGTACTGCATCGATGTCAAGACTCCTGTAGTCGTTGCTACTACTGCGCTTGATGACGAGTGCTTCGCTATGCTCGCAAAGGCTGCGGAGGTCATTCCTGTTTTCAGGTCTGCAAACATGTCTATCGGCATAAACGCGCTTGCAAAGGCGATAAAGGCTATCACGCCTGTACTCGAGCAGGACTTCAATGTAGAGATCATCGAAAAGCATCACACTAAGAAGCTAGACTCTCCGAGCGGTACTGCTATCCTGCTCGCAGACAAGGTAAACGAGGCTTGCAAGACAAAAAAGGAATATATCTACGGTCGCCACAGCAAGCACGACGAGTTCCGCATGGATCAGATCGGCATCCACGCTGTAAGAGGCGGCACTATTCCGGGCGAGCACACTGTAATATTCGCAGGTCCGGATGAAGTAATAGAGCTGAATCACCTCGCCCTTTCGCGCGATATATTCGCAAACGGCGCTGTCGCTGCCGCTCAGTTCCTCGTAAAGCAGGAAAAGGGTCAGTATTCGATGGACGACCTGATTTAATACACTAAAAACACACTTTAAGATAAAAAGGTACGGTAATATACAATGGAAAAAAATGTTTATGATCTGACTGATGCATTTGAAATTGCAAGATATATAAAGGAATCTGAAAAGCAGACTGTCGCAAAGGCTTACGTTTCAGGCGATCTGTCTGCCGCTGAATTTAAGAATGCAAAGAAATTCGGCACAGGCGAATTCTGGGTGCTCATCGGCGATGCAGCTGAGATAAAGGAGTTTGCTGCTGCTAACGCTGAAGCTGTAAAGGATATTGTTATAGAAAACAGCATGAGAAATTCAGCTATCCCTATGATGGATCTCACTGAAGTTCCTGCAAGAATCGAACCGGGCGCTATCATCAGAAACGGCGTTACTATCGAAAAGTCAGCCGTAGTAATGATGGGCGCTGTTATAAATATCGGCGCTGTTATCGGCGAAGGCACTATGATAGATATGAACGCTGTACTCGGCGCAAGAGCTACTGTAGGCAAAAACTGCCATATCGGTGCAGGCGCTGTACTCGCAGGCGTTCTTGAACCGCCAAGCGCTACGCCTGTTATAGTCGAGGACAATGTTCTCGTAGGCGCTAACGCCGTAGTCCTCGAAGGCTGCCGCATCGGCAAGAACTCTGTAGTAGCCGCAGGCTCTGTAGTTACAGAGGACGTACCGGCAGACTGCGTAGTAGCAGGCTCCCCTGCCGTTGTCATCAAGGCAAAGGATGCAAAGACTGAAAGCAAGACTCAGCTTCTTGACGATCTTCGCAAGTAATCAGGTAATCAGGTAATTAAGTAATAAAATTCGCTGCTCATGCAGCGCACGGCGGGGCTGCCCGAACAGCCCCGTCTTTTTTTAAGGCAGGTAACAAATGGTAGTAATATATGCTGAGAAGCCGGGAATGGCAAGGCTTTTCGCCGCCGCGCTCGGCGGGATAGAAATGAATGACAATTCAATAATATCGTTTGCCGACCTTTCAAAGAACGAAAAGAACGTCGAGCGCTTCCAGCGTTCTCAGGGGTATCTGAAAACTACGTTTAATGATAAGCCGTATATCATAACATGGGGCTACGGCCATCTGTGTGAGCTGAAGGATATTAAGGATTACGACCCGCGCCTGACTAAATGGAAAAATATTCCTCTTCCCTATATTCCGGAGTCGTACCAGTACAAGGTAAAGGAATCATCGCGCAGGCAGTATGACATAGTCAGCGGCATATTCAACCGCGACGATGTCGAGTATATCGTAAACGCTACCGATGACGACCGCGAGGGTGAAGCTATATTCTGCTATACGTATGAGCTTTCCGGCTCAGACAGAATGACTTACCGCGCCATACTCAACAAGCAGACTCAGGGCGAGATAGTTCGCGCGTTCTCGGAGCTTGCCGAAAAGCGTACTAACATTGAGATGGCGGCGCGCGCGCGAGGCATAGCCGACTGGCAGATAGGTATATCCATGACTATCCGCGCGACACTGCAATACGGAGAGTTCGGCGATACATACAACATCGGCCGCGTTATGACGCCTACCCTCAACCTCATAGTCGAGCGCGAAAAGCAGATAGCGTCATTTAAGTCAAACGTTTCATACGCAGTAAAGCTAAAGCTCACCGCGCCTGATGGTACAGAGTTTACGGCCGAATACGAAGAAAAATTTCCGACAAAGGAAGCCGCTGAAGCATTCGTCAAAAAGCTTGATCTTTCTACATGCACGGTGACGGGCATAGAAAATAAAAAGATAAACGAGGGCGCGCCGTTCCCCTTCTCGCTCGACACGCTCCAAAAGGCTGCAAACGAAACATTCGGCATGACGGCAAGCGACACTCTCGCCGCGGCGCAGAAGGTATACGAGGGCTACGGCGCAGGTGGAAGTCTCAGCTACCCGCGTACAGACGCTTCACATTATACAGAGGACATGAAAGTGGAAATACCGAAATACATAAAAAATCTTGCGGGCCTGCCCGCCTACAGACCGTTCGTTGAAAAGTTAAACGGTAATATAAATATACCTAAAAAATATTTTGATGACAAAAAAGTAGACTCGCACGCTGCGCTCTCCATTACTGAGATACTTCCACCATATCAGAAGCTCGCGGAGCACGAGAAAAACATATACGACCTCGTCGCAAGGTCAGTACTCATGCTCGCCTACCCTGACTTTCAGTATGTCAGAACGAAGGTGACTGTAAATGTCAGCGGACACGATTTTATAACAAAGGGTCGCAAGATAAACGCTCTCGGATGGACTGAGCTTAAGATACAAAAGAAAAAGCAGAAGGTAAACCCTGACGACAGACAGCTACCTGAGCTGAAAAAAGGCGATAAGCTCGGCGCTTCGGCAGATATATCCCAGACAAAGACGCAGAAGCCGCAGCGCTATACTGACTCTTCACTGCTAACAGCCATGAAGAACTGCGGCAGAAACGTTGAGGACGAGGATTACGCAAAGGTCCTCTCTGCTATAGACGGCATAGGTCGTCCTTCTACGCGTGCGGCAACCATAGAAAAGCTCGTGCGCACGCAGTTCGTAACGCGTCAGAAAAACCACCTTATACCTACTCAGAAAGCGATGCTCCTGATGGATCGCCTTCCGGTCAACGACCTTAAAAGTCCTGAGCTCACAGCCCACTGGGAAACTGTGCTCGACAAGATCGCAAAGGGTGAAGCTGACGCAGACGAGTTCATAAAGGACGTTCAGAAGAAATCGCGTGAATGGTGCAATACTCTTTACGGCGACAGGATAACGCTCACAAAAAATGCGGCAGGCGACGTGGATATCGCTTCTACCGCTAAAAAAGCTGAAAAATTTCCTGCTGAGGCTTACGGGCATAAATTTACAGACGAAGAAAAGGAAAACCTTTCCAACGGTGATACTTACTACTTTGCAAAGCTCGTAACAAAAAAAGGTACGCGCTTTTCTGCGTGGGTACAGTATGCAGACAACGAGTTGAAATACTTCAAGTACAACCCGTTCCTCGAAGCTGCCGCTGTATGTCCTAAATGTCATGCAAGGATGCTTCCGGCGCGCGATAACTCCATACTCTGCCCTTCCGGCTGCGTAAGCATACCGGGCGAGGTCGCAGGCATGAAGCTTACGATACAGAACCAGTATGATCTGCTTACGCGCGCTCAGACGTCGGCTATAAACGGATTTATAAGCCGCAGGACGGGCGCACCGTTCTCCGCCAAGCTCATACTCGACCCGAATTTCAGAGTTACATACGACTTTAATTTTAAAGAACCTGAAAAGACGGAAAAAGCAGAGTTCTACACGCCGCCTTCTCTTATCGGGCGCCACTATCACGAGGTATGGGAATAGACCATAAGTAATATTAATTTGTTAATTGTCGAAGCTATACAAAAGCGCCGAACTGCGGTATTTTCATCTACCGCGGTGGCGCTTTTTTCGTTCAGCTCGTAAGAGCTGTTGTTATTTGATTATTATTTATTACTCATCACTACCATATTTCCATAACATGCTGCATGAGCAGACTGACTATCGTTATGCCTGTCCAGCCGCAAATACCGACGCATCTATGCCGACATCCGAGGCGACCGTTGCTATAATAGAAGCGCAGATGAAATACAGTATGAACATTTCTGTTTTATAAGCGCCTTACTTTACGGCGATGCACTCGATCTCTACCTTGCAGCCCTTTGGAATAGCTGCTACCTGTACGCAGCTGCGAGCCGGGAACGGTTCTGTAAAGTTTTCAGCGTATACAGCGTTCATAGCGGCAAAATCGCCAAGGTCAGCAAGGAATACTGATGTCTTTATAACGTTTGCCATAGTCATGCCGTTTTCAGCAAGTATATTCTTTATATTGCTGAGCGACTGAGCTGTCTGCTCTTCTATAGTGCCTGCTATCTCGCCTGTAGCAGGATCTACAGGGATCTGACCTGAAACGAATACCATGTTACCGTGCTCGAGGCCCTGTGAGTAAGGTCCGATAGCTGCAGGTGCCTTTTCTGTTGCGATTACCTTCATGATTGGATTCCTCCCTTAATATTGATCGTATTACTATATTAATTAACAAATAAATTTAATTAATGTGCGCCGGCCCGCCGGCAAGAGCAATCTATGCTCCGGATGCACATTTAAATACTATCTGTCAGAAACAAGTCTGAAGCCCGCTTCTGTAAGAGCCTTCTTTATATCAGCGATCTGCTCGTGATTTCTCGTTTCAAGTCCAAGCTTGAGGAAGCAGCTTGAGATAGCCATGTTCACGTCACTTCTGTCGTGGTGTACGGCTACAACGTTGCCGCCGCACGCAGCGATTATTTCTGATACCTCCTGAAGCTGACCCGGCTTGTCCTCAAGCGCGATAGTCAGATTTACAGATCTGCCTGTAGTAACGAGGCCGCGAGTTATAACTCTGCTGAGTATATTTACGTCGATATTGCCGCCTGAAACGAGGCATACGACATTCTTGCCCTTTACAGGCAGCTTGTTGAACATAGCAGCCGCAACGCTGACAGCGCCCGCGCCCTCTGCTACGACCTTCTGCTTTTCCATAAGAGTCAGGATAGCTGTAGCGATCTCGTCCTCAGAAACAGTCACGATATCGTCAACGTATTCCTGTACTATCTGGTATGTAGTGTCGCCCGGGTGCTTTACAGCGATTCCGTCTGCGAAAGTATCTACAGTATCGAGCGTGATCTGCTCATTTTCCTTTATGCTTCTGTACATGCTCGGAGCACCCGCAGCCTGTACGCCGTATACCTTTACGTCAGGTCTGAGCTTCTTTACAGCGTAAGCAACGCCTGAGATAAGGCCGCCGCCGCCGATAGGAACGATAACAGCATCAAGCTCGTCTATCTGGTCGAGTATCTCAAGACCGATAGTTCCCTGTCCCGCGATAACGTCATCATCATCGAAAGGATGAATAAATGTAGCGCCTGTCTCCTCCTGAAGCTTTACGGCATAGCTATAAGCTTCATCGTAAGCGCCCTTTACGAGGCATACTTCGGCACCGAGCTGCTTTGTAGCCTCTACCTTGCTGATAGGCGCACCATCAGGCATGCAAACTACAGCCTTTATGCCGTTCTTTGTAGCAGACATTGCAACGCCCTGCGCATGGTTGCCCGCGCTGCACGCGATGATTCCCTTTGATTTCTCCTCGTCAGTAAGCTGGCTTATCTTGTAGTAAGCGCCTCTGAGCTTGAAGCTTCCCGTTACCTGAAGATTCTCAGTCTTGAGATATATATTGCAGTCAGTCGGGATCTTAGTTGCCTTTATGAGATCCGTCTTTCTTGCAACTCCCTTGAGAACATAGGCTGCATGGTATATCTTGTCTAATGTAAGCATATTTATAATTCCTCCTGTGAATATTTCTACATTAATAACATCAATAAGGCACGAATGCGCGCTGCTCCGCAGCGCAGTACAAAGCTGCAGCCGTCACCGGCTGAACAGCTTCGCCTGTATGAACAGCGGAGCCTGCTGTAAGGCAGCCCCGCCGTATTTCGTACCTGTGTATATACTACATATACAATAATTGATTTTCAATTTTATATAATACCACATTTATCATGTACCGTGTATACATTATTCGCACATTTAACTGTTTTTTGTAAAATCGGTAGTACCACTTTACAAGACACATAAATTTCACAGAAATTTCTATAATATGGATGTATATAGAAGCTTACATACCACCTAATTTATCACCTCGATCATTACAACGGACACCTCATACGCAGTCCGCAGCTCCGAGCTTCCGTCAGAAAGCATCTTACGGTATACACGGCTCTGAAAGCGTCCTTTAAGGCTGACTGCCGAGCCGACTTCAAGATTTGCGCAGAACCGCGCGCTGCGACCCCACGTTATACAAGGTATGTAGTCTGACTTGCCGTGAGTCCTGTTTGAAGCGAGCATGATATCGCATATCTCTCGCCCGAGCGGCGAGACGCGGTAATACGGAGTCCTGCATATGAAGCCCGCCAGGTATACTTCGTTCCTGTCATACAGCGGTATCCTCGTTTCTTCGTTTTCAAACTGTATCTCGCGACAGAATACTATCACGCGCAGATGGTTTTTCATATCGCAGTATTCGTTGTATGTCCTTACCTGGCCTTCTATGCGGCAGCGCTCACCTGTCACCGGGCTGTGCGTTATAAGGCGCTCTGACACAGTTACAGGCAGATAGTCGATATTACCACTGCGTCGGCGCACAGCTAGCATCAGATTAAAGAAATTCTCGCCGTATATCCTGTGGCTGTAGCACAAAGGCTGGTCTACGGTACCGGCAAGTACGATCCTGTTGTTATCCGCGTTCATCTGCTGTCACCTCCGCTTTTATGCTTTTTGCGATTTTATCCTTGCCGTCTGAATTATCTGAATTATTTGAATTATCTACATGGTCTGAGCTGCC
>CAVGAH010000026.1:20273-22513 GCA_963627215.1 bacterium
GGTCTGAGCGGCCGGATGCTCCTGTTTTGCCCGGCTCGTCGCTTATCTGGCAGCCCTGCTCATTTACGTGAGACTTTCCGTGGTATATAAGATCATTTATCTTTACGACCTCGTAGCCGTTTGACTTAAGATTTTCCAGTATCAGCGGAAGGTATTCCAGTACATGCTGCGCGTTATTATGAAACAGTATTATAGACCCGTTCTTTACATTTCTGGTAACTCGGTCAACTATCTGCTCCGTGCTTATATCCTTCCAGTCGAGACTGTCAACGCTCCATTGTATAGTATCATATCCGAGCGATTCGGCAGTTTCTATCAACGTGTCAGAATACGAACCGAACGGCGGTCTGAAAAGAGTCGGGCGCTTTCCTGTAAGCTTTTCTATCGTATCGCCGGTCGTTTCAAGCTCTTCTGTTACTTTTTCAGCCGAAAGCCCCGCCATATCGGGATGCGATGTAGAATGATTTCCTATATCATGCCCGTGCTCCGCTATCATTTTTACATCGTCAGGGTAGTCCTCCGCCCAGAAATTAACAAGAAAGAACGTCGCCTTGACATCATACGTATCAAGTATATCGAGTATCCCCGCCGTGTACTCGTCGCCCCACGCCGCGTCAAAGCTTATAGCGACCTTTTTATCCGGCGTATCAACGCAGTATATCGGGATACGCCTCTCTCCCCCGAACGTTACAGTACACACGAGCACAGCCGCAGCCAGCGCGCATATTAGCGCCGTCCGAAACCAGCCCTGCATCTTCTGTTTTCTTTGTGGTACAGTTTCCATACAGCATTTCTCCTCATCTCACAGACTTGTATTTACGCCCTCTGCATTAAAAAAGCAGACTCCATAAATAAGTCAATATTAGTAAAGTAAATGATTCTATACGACTGCTGCCGTCACCGTCAGACAGGCGCACAGCGCTGCATTCTACATTGTCGCCGCATACGCTCGCCTGTAAAACAGCCGTTCTAAACTATATGAAACGCCCTGCCTGAATATACGGGCAGGGCTGTACCTATTTTTGCATTTGTTCTTTAACAGATAAAACACGCATACACCTCTTCCCTCTGCATTATTAGTATCATAATTATCGGCATCATCTGATGCAGGATCTATAGATGATACCCCTGCCATATCATTACCGTTATATATTGCATAAAGAAGAAATCTATACCCTTTTCACATGGTATACTGTAAATATAGACCGCGATGACAAACGACGTTTTTTATTAATTATTATTGGGGATTCATACAAAGGGGAATGACTATGATAAGAATAAACAGAAGATTCACTATTCTCACAGCGCTGGCTGCGTTCTGTATTTTTACATTTGCTGGCTGCGGCTCGGAATATCCGCTTTCAGATGTTGAAAAGGCTACGCGACTTGATATCGGCAATGCTTCGGTAATCGAGTCAACAGATTCTCATGATAATTTTCTCGGAGACGGCACGCTTTTCGTGAGCGCCGACTGCTCAAGCGCTCCGCTGACAGACCAAATACAGGCTGCAATGAATAATAACTCAGGCTGGCGTGAGCTCCCGCTCACCGACACGCTGGCGCGGCTTATGATCGGCTATACCGACTCCGACGGTCAGACATATGAACCTATATTTTCTATAGATAATACAGGCGAACCTATGTTTCCTGAAATAGAAAACGGCTACCGGTTTTTCCTTGACCGCAGCAGCGGCGGTAGCTCAAGCTTCGGATCCGGTGACGGATCATCCGATGCAGAGGACATTGATGCAGCGTATATTTCCAATTTTACATTTGCGATGTATGATACTGACAATGACATGCTTTATTACTGTGAGATAGATAGGTGATAGTATGTCAGCATATCACAAAAATTCAGCAGATGGGCAGCTCCACCCGCTTCTATCATTCATGTATTGTATTAGAATGTCAGGCTGTCCGGATTCAACAGAAAATATTTCATTCCCATTATTACAAACCCCTCTTCATTCCTCCACGGCTTTTTTGTACCGTTTACTATAACGATCTTTTTAAAAGAGTCCGGTATATTTCTGAAAGAATTAAATTCCTGTGTTTGCTTTTCTTCGGATGTCATATCATAGGCGACCTGGATGTAATATCTCTGATTTCCGAGATTTACTACAAAATCTACTTCAAACTGTTTATGCACACGTTTGCCTGCCTTGTCATTTGCATATACATCTACCACACCTACATCAACATTATATCCGCGGACCAGAAGCTCGTTATAAACGATATTT
>CAVGAH010000026.1:22523-23019 GCA_963627215.1 bacterium
GGCTCCTGCTGTCTGAAATTAAGGACCGCATTTCTTATGCCGAGGTCTGTAAAATAATATTTCAGATTAGCGCCTATATACTTCCTGCCCTTGATATCATAACGGTTGGCTTTGGATATCAGAAAGGCCTCGGCTAGATAGTCTATATGCATGGATATTGTTTTATTTGAATACTTCATCTGACGCTCGCTGCTGAATGTATTAGATACCTTTGACGGATTTGTAGGAGCGCCTATCGCTGAGGCCAGCACGCTTACCAGAATATTTATTTCATCAACACTTTTTATATTATTTCTTTCTATGACATCCTTTAAATATACATTTGTAAATATATTTTTCAGATAATCAGATCTATGCTGTTCATTTTTTAAAAGGACTGTCTGAGGGAGTCCGCCGTAAGTCATATATTCATCCCACGCATCGTCAAAGTCCCCATCGTAGCAAGATGAATAATAAGAATAAAATTCAGCAAATGACAAAGGATATATCCTTACCT
>CAVGAH010000027.1:0-3284 GCA_963627215.1 bacterium
ATCTATTACAGACATACCTATCTTGAACCAGTTAAAGACTTCTGCATACTTACTTTTTTCACGTTTGCCTAATGAAGTAAGTATCAGTTCCTTTTCGGAAATCATACTGTTAACATATTCAATTTCATCTTTTTCAGATTCATTATCAATTTCGCTGTGTAAAATATTATCCTCGCAATTTCTGTAATATACGCACTTTTCCTCAGCTTTTAAATTTAAGTTATCCCTTTCAAATAACCATTCATCGAATATTTTATTCTGATCTCTACTGAAGCCATATCTATATTCTGTATCACCAAGCAAAATAGAAACTTCAAATTCTGTAGGCTCTTTTGCAGACTCTGTATTAAAAACAAATCCTTTTATATTTCGGTGAACTGTATCAGATTTATAAAATCCCAAAACTTCATTTCGCATTGCATTAACAGCTGCAAAAAAATTAGACTTTCCGCTCGCATTAGCTCCATAAACGGCAGCCACAGGAAGTACTTTTACATCTCCTCGCATGCTAAATACAAATGATCCATGCTCATGAACATCTTCTGCTGCTGTCATATCAAGCGAAGCTCTGTCCTTAAATGATTTATAATTCTTTATGTTTAATTCTAAAAGCATATTTTAGTCTCCATGCATTCAACTATATTGATTCAATATCCCTAATATATCTATTATACACAAAATCGATCAAAAAAAGCACCGCAAAATGAATTGCGGTGCTTTCTGTTATAGTTGATATTTTCATTTATTCACAAACTTGACCTTGACGTAGCTTACATCGCTCATCACTTTGCCGTTTGTGTAGTTTGAGCCGTATACGGCGGTATACTGCGTTGTTATACGGTACACGTTATAGCCTTTGCTTGTTGTACGGTCTATGAGCTCTTTCTTTGTGCCGAGCGTCGGAGCTGATGTATCGGCCACGCCGGATCCTGTTGTTGCCCAGATCTGAGCGCCTGTGTTTGAATCAAGTACGTCTACTTTATACTTGACTGCGCTGCTGCTCGGTATATTTGCCTTAAGAGTTACCTTATCTGTATCTGCAAGTGATGACAGATAAACTGTATATGTACTGTATGATGCTGAATTTATATACGAGCTGTCTGTAAATGTATCTACCGGAAGGTTGTAGCCTGTGAATGTTACGTTGCCTGCCTTCTGATTTATTCTCTTTATCTTTATAGTATAGCTTCTTGCGCCGTATGTCCTGTCGCTGCTCTTTACGCCTATGACTGCTGTTCCGAGGTCTGTATCACCGGTGTTTGCTGCAGCTTCCGGTATATCGATCGTCATATAGTCGTCAGTTTTCTTCACATCGATATTTGACGCAGAAGAATTAAATGAGAACGAATATGTTACAGTTTCGCTCTTGCTCGTTGATTTCGTCGGTGTGATCTTTATCTGAGTATCGTCAGCGCCTATATAGAAATCAGTTGTATCAGTTGAATCTGTAAACTTGAGCAGGTCGGCGGAGCCGTCGTAGCTGCCGTCTTTCGTCATTTCCGCTTTAAGGGTGTCGAGAGACACGAGCTTCTGCTTTGTATTCACCGTCTCGCAGAATACATTTCCCGGGTCACCTGCACTATCATACAGTACCAGATATATATAATATGAAGTATTTGTATCGAGGCTGCTGAAATCGAGCGATGTCGATTCATTTTTTGCTACCTTTACGCTGTCATAATGGCCTTTATCCGAAACGCTTCCGATATAGGAATGATTCTTTATCTGTTCAGCTGTAGGCGGATCTGATTTCAGATCGTCCTGGTCGAATATTATACCGTAAACTGTACCCTTCTGCAGTGCCTTGAATGATACGCTTGCTTCATCGTAATCAGAAGAAGATGCGATCCTGTTGGCAATAGAGCTTGATGTTGTTGTAAAGCTGAATGTTTTTGAAGTAACAGCCTCACCATCCGTCTGACTTGCCAGAGTCTTTGCATTTAAAGTTATATAATACGTAGTTTCTTCTTCAAGGTCATATTTCGGAGTTATCGTGATCTGCCTGCTTGAAGAGTCTATTGTCGCTGAAAATGATACATCCGACTTTTTTGTTTCTCCGGGACCCATTTTCTGTACTGTAATCACGTCACTCTTCAAATATGAATCCGTAAGAGAGCCGCTGTCTGAATATCGCTTTACCGCATATCCGAATGTAATAGTCGGTACTGCTGTAAGCGACACTTCTGTTGAACCTGATGCAGGTTCAAATGTTATGTCAGCAGTTGAAACTCCTGTTGTGAAGCTGCTCGTAAAGAGTGAATTCTCATGACCTGCTTCATCTGTAAGCTCGCCTGCTGCTATTCTCAGATAATATGTGGCATTCAGTGACAGCGGGCTGTCCGGTGTTATAGTTACTGATTTACCGTCAGATGCTACGCTTGCTGTAAAATCTACTGAAGATCCGCTTGATGAATTTTTTCTAAGCGATATGACAGTTTCTGCCTGAGAATCAGTCAGCTTGTTCGCTGTATTTCCTGCAGCATGTACCGCTGAATTGAACTTCAGAACTATCGGATCTGATACAGCTACCTTCGAAGCTCCGTTTGCCGGTGTCGGCGTTATCACGAGCGCATTGCTCGTATCAGGTGTCGGCGTTACATTGCCACCTGAAGCGTATGCAGGCGGAACTGTTACTGACGCATCAGCATTTATCGTTGTCGGTTTTATTTCGTATGTAATTCCATTTACATGAGCGTTAAGCGTACCTACAGTTCCTGATCCTGTGAACGATGCAGATGCGCCTGAAACATCGGCAGTAGTTACCGAAGCACCTGCTGCCAGCGCAATAGTAGTCTTTGAGGCTGCCGCTGTTATGTTAAGCGCTTTTATGGTGCCTGATGTAAGCGCTACATCTGCTTTTTCCTGAGGTATCTCTACCTTATCAAAATTACCTGAAAGCTTTATGTCTGCCGCACGGCCTACTTTTATATTGCAGAAGCCCTTTCCGAAATCGCCGTTTGCTGTAAGGCCTGTATTTTCTAAAGCTGCCGTATTTGTAACCGATGTATTCAGTATAGTAGACTCACCTTTTGCGTAAACACGGACTTCGTTGCTCGTGTTTATGTCTGCGCTTGCTATTCTTGAGTTAAGAAGCGCTACACCCTTGTCTGCGCCGTTCTTTCCTCCGTTTACACTGAGGCTGCCGAGTATAACGCAGTTGCTGAATGTTATAAGGTCGTCATTCGCTGTTGCGTCTATCGTCATTTTATTGGCATATATCGTATCTTTAAGTACAATATCAGAACCTTCATGAGCCACTATGCGTTTATTGTTCTTATCTATAG
>CAVGAH010000027.1:3294-22701 GCA_963627215.1 bacterium
TATCTATAGTTTCTTTTTGAAGTACTTCCGTAAGTATCTTTGCTGCCTGTCCTCTGGTCAGGTTGTCCCCCGGATGCAGCTTTCCGTCATTATACGCTCCGAGATAACCCTTTGCAGTTATCTTTTCCAGAGCTGTTTCCGCCCAGTATTCTACATCCTTATAGTCGCTGTATACTTTAAGTGTTGCCTTTGAGCCTGATGAAGGCACTATCCTTGAAAGCATTACTGCCGTTTCCTGGCGCGTTATCTTTGCATCAGGAGCAAAATTGCCATCGGTTTTACCGGATATGAAGCCTGCTGCTACGCCCTTCTGTACATCGTTGTAATACCACTTTCCCGATGTTACGTCAGGGAAATTTATATCTGTCTCCGCAGTATTTCCGATAGCTGCGTTGAGCATCTTTGTAAACTCCGCTCTTGTTATCGGGTTGTCCGCTTTAAACGTTCCGTCTGTGTAGCCGGAAACAAATCCGTATTTCACTGCTTCGTTGATATAAGTTCTCGCCCAGTGTTTTGATGTGTCTTTAAATTCAGCTGCATAGCTCTTATAACTGTCCCTTGTCTGCGGTATTACGGCTGTAGAAAGTACCATAAATATTGCAAGAGTCAGTGACAGCACAGTTGAAGCAATGCTTCTTTTTGCAGCTGCTGAGCCTGATGCTCTTCCCGTTGATGTTCTTATCAACTTTCTCATAGATCTTTTCCCCCTTTCAGTTCTGCCCGGCAAGGCCGGACTCCCAGAAGCATATTGATATTAATCCTGTGTTTTTTCAGGCAGTCTGATAACTATACAGTACTCAGAAGCCTTTTTTATCTCTTCTTCAGTGAAATCACCGACTACTGCCAGAAAGCTTTCATCCTCAGGCTGGAAGAAATTTTCTGCATAATCCCATATGCCGTTTCCTTCACATGAATCAGCGTTATTGAAAATAAGTATCGTATCGAGCGGCACGATCATGTCATGAACTGCCTTCTCTATAAAGTAATACGCATCACGGCCTGTCGGCATCGTGTTTATGTATTCCCTTACCTCGGGATTGTTCTTAAGGTTTATGTGTATCATATTGTGGAAGTATTCCATTGCGAAGCTTTTAATTACTTCTGTGCGGTCTTCCTCTGTGCTTCCTGTCAGAAGCAGCGTCTTGTAATCCTGGAACTGAAGCTTCCAGTCCAGTAACTGCGGTAATATTCTTTCCATAATCAGCATCCTCCTGTGTGGCCGCCCGGCGGCCCCTTATAATGTATTACTGCTGTTTTGAAGCACGTTTTGCTATTTCATTTGCTACGGAAGCGAATTCATCAAGGCTGAGCGTCTCGGCCCTGCGCTTCTGGTCTATGCCTGCCGCGTCGAGCGCGTCGGCTATCTCAGGCTTTGGCAGACCTCTCACGCCTGTAAGCGAGTTTAGCAGTGTCTTGCGGCGCTGTCCGAATCCGCCCTTTACAGTTTCAAAGAATATCTTCTGGTCTATAAGGTCTACAGGGCATTCCTTTCTCAGATCAAGGCGTATCACTGTCGAATCTACCTTAGGACGAGGGACGAATACTTCCTTTGGCGCATCGGCTACGTGCGTTATAGTACAGTAAAAACCTACCGCCACCGTCAGTGCTCCGTAATCCTTGCCGCCCGGAGCAGCCTTTATACGGTCTGCTACTTCCTTCTGCATCATTATCGTTATACTGTCGGCAGGTACGTTTTCCTCAAGCAGCTTCATGATTATAGGTGTAGTTATATAATAAGGAAGATTTCCTATTACTCTGACCTTGCCTCCGTCTGCAGGGCGGTTAGCTTCGACTATTTCTGTCAGGTCTGTTTTCATTATATCTGCGTTTATGACTTCTACATTGTCATACTCTGCAAGCGTTTCCTTAAGTATCGGAATAAGCTTCCTGTCTATTTCTACTGCTATTACTTTTCCGGCGCGTTCTGCTGCAGCTGCTGTGAGTACGCCCATTCCCGGACCTATCTCTATTACGAGATCCTCCGGCTCGATATCTGAACCGTCAACTATATCTTCTATTATATGAATATCTGACAGAAAGTTCTGTCCGAGACTCTTTGAATGGCGGAAGCCATGCTTTTCTCTTATTTTCGCCATTGTAGACGGCGAGTACAGTTTGTCCATTGTTTCTCCGTTTTTATGGTAATTTATTTTTGATATTTCACAAAGTATTTTATCAATTTTTTATTGGCTCTGATTTTCTGATTTTTGTGCCGCTATCTCTCTGACGGCATTTTCAAGTGCCTCGCGAGATATTCCGTAATTATTCAGACGCTTCAGGAACCCCTTTGAATTTGCGTATCCTATGCCGAGCCTCCTGCCGAGCGCGTCACGCAGCTCACGTGAGCCTTCGCCTGCAGCCAGTCCGTAATACATCATGTCCTTTTCTGTAAATTCTGAATGCTGCTCGGTAAGAGTCCTTCCGGCAGCCTCGATAGCTCGCGCTATAACATCCGGGCTTGCGTTTTCAACGCCTATGTCAGTATCAGCCTTGTCCTTTGCCTCAGATTTTGATATATATGCCTGCAGAGCGTTCGGAAACAGCTCTGTCAGACGCTGGCGTATCTTGTTTCCTGCGTGGTCAGGGTCGGTAAGTATTATTATACCGCGCGTTTTATAAGCATTTTCTATTCTGTCTATAGTCGCCTTGCTTATCCCGTATCCATGCGTCGCTATTATATCGGCATTCACTGCCTTCCGGACGGCGTCTATATCATCGCGGCCCTCTACTACCACTACTTCTTTTATAAGTTCATTATTCATTTTGTTCTGTATCATCCTGCTTTGCAGTGTCTTCCTTTGCTGTACCTTCGTTGTCATCATTCACGTATATCAGTTCGCCCTGTTTTGCCATTTTTAACCATTCACGAGCCTGCTTTTCCATGTACGAATCTGTACCTATTTGGCTTACCTGTTTCTCAATGTCTGCTTTTTCTGCTTCAAGCTCTGCAAGTCTACGCTCTGCCTCATTTTGCTGTATCTTAAGCTTTATTATGTTTCCGACAGAAAATATAAGTGCCGCCAACACGACAATTATAACGATGACGCCTATTTTCTTTTGAGCAGACATAGCACCCTTTTTCTTTTTTTCTCTGCGCTTTTTGCTCCTTTTGACCGCCTCATCCTCTTCCTTGTTCTCAAACCGTTCGTCACCGCGCGCCATATCATCCATCATTTCCTGTATTATGGACTTTTCTCCGCGTCTCGCCCTTTCTGCTTCGGCTTCAGCTCTCAGCTTAAGTCTGCGTTCCTCGCGCTTTGCATTAATATCTATGATATTCTTTTCAGTAAGCTCCCGTGCTTTCTGTTTTTTCTTCCGTCTCTTTGCCATGTCAATTCCCTTTTATCTTACGAAATAACAAAATATGCAGTTGTAATAAGTATAACATAAATCACCGCTATAGTATGCTTTCGTTTTGATTTTTCAAACACAAATGTATGCATTCCGATGATAAGACCTGCTATGAGTCCGCACGCTTCGTGGATGCTCAGCCTCCCATAACTGCTCCTGAACCAGAATCCTGCAATAATGATCCCTGCAATAATGCAGAATGCAATATCAGTAAATACGAGCGCCCGGCGCACCCACTGCGGCGTATCAACTTTTACATGCCGCTGTATACAGCCGTTATAAACCCGGAACATAAATGCTACGCATGCACCGCACGCAGCCATTATCAATATTTCTCTGATCTGCTGCTCCATAAAGGCTATTCCTGTCAGAGGATCCAGTGTCGGTTTGCCTGTCAGTCTGTCCACGACAGCTGTAAAAAAGTATTTCATATAACCGACAATGAGCGCAGCTGCTCCGGTTATTTTCGTAATAAGTTCCATAAAAACACGCTCCGCTCATCCTTATTTCATAAGGCGCTTAAACAGGCTTCCGCTGCTTTCCTGAACTGATTCTGTGTAAACAAGGCTTGAACATTCTCCGCTTATGGAAACATTTCCTGTTTCCAGATCGAGCTGTGTTATTTTAAGATTTCTGCCTTTTACTGAAAGGCCGCCTTCGCGCAGAGTTATATGTATATGCTCGCTGTCAAAGCTATTTACATCAGTCACTGCTGTGACTGTCAGACTTTCGCGGTTTTCCATGATTATAGAATGATCTGTCATAATTTATTACTCTCCGTCCTGTTTTTATTAATGTAAATTTTTTACAGGCATTTCCCGTTATGAATCCTCTGAACAGGATCGCCTGTAACAATATTTATGTCTGCGGAGCGCTGTTTATGACAGCAATTTTTTTACGGGCGCGAAGCGCCCTGTGGGCCGGCGGGCCGGCGGAATGTATGAAAAAGGGGCTGCGTCAGCAGCCCCGGCATTATTGCGTATTACTTTTCGTTTATCTATTCTATATTCTTTTTACCACGGCTCCATGTTATCGGAAGAAGTACCGTTATCGATGTACCTTCGCCTTCGACGCTTTCTGCGCTTATGGTTCCGCGGTGAGCTTCTACTATGTTTTTTGCTATGGAAAGTCCGAGTCCCGTTCCGCCCATCGCTCTTGACCTTGCTTTGTCTACTCGATAGAAGCGTTCAAATATGCGGCCGAGTTCTTCCTGATTTATACCGATGCCTGTATCAGAAATAACTATGCGCGCTGCGCTGCCTTCAAGACCTGAGGTTATAGTTATTTTTCCGCCCTCCGGTGTATATTTTATCGAATTAGTTAATATATTAAGTATCACCTGCTGTATGCGGTCTATATCGACAAAGACGTTAAGCGGCTCGTTCTCGTTTATGCTGCACTCTACTGTCTGCTCTTTTGCCTGTGCCGTCAGCATTATTTTCTGGGCGCACTTTACGAGCAGCTTATTCATATCTACTTCCTGACGGTTCAGCTTTTCACGGTTGTTGTCAAGACGCGACAGCTGCAGCAGATCCTTTACGAGGTGTGTCATGCGCTCTGCTTCTTCATCTATTACTGTCAGGAAGTTCTGACGCATATCCGGGTCTTCTACTGCTCCGTCGAGAAGTGTTTCGGTATAGCTCTTTATGGTAGTTATCGGTGTACGCAGCTCATGAGATACGTTTGCGACAAAGTCCTTCTGCATCTGGTCGAGCTTCTGCTGCTCGGTTATATCCTGAAGCAGCATTATTACGCCGATATCATTTTCATCATCGTCCATAAAGCGGGCATATCTTATTGAGATTATCTTTCCCTGGTATCCGGCTATTTCGCTTATGACATCGCGTGATATGACCTTCTTTATACCGTCTGTTATATCCTTTTTTCCGAATCTTTTCAGTATTCCGCTAAGGTCAAGTCCGCTGCTCATCTCTTCATCGCTGATGCTGAGCAGCGCCTTTGCGGCCGGGTTTATATGTATTATATCCCCATTAAGGTCGAGAGCTATGAGTCCGTCCACCATGTATCTCAGTATAGTTTCCAGCTTGCTCTTTTCATTTATAGTCTCGGTTATTTTATTGTCCAGCTCCTGCCTCAGCATGTTGAACATTTCTGCAAGACGGCCTATCTCATCGTCAGACCTGACATCTATCTGCTGTGAGAAGTCGCCTGACGCCATGCGTTCAGCTTTTTCTGTAAGGTCGTTTATCGGGTCTGTGATGCTGTTCGTTATGAAGAATGATATCAGCACGGATATCAGCACTGCTATCGCCATTGCCTGTATAAATATCATGCGAGCTTCCTGCATTGTAGAATATACGCTTGAAAGATCCGCACGTATATAGAGGACGCCGCTTACAGTGCCGTCTGCACCTTTTATCGATTCTGCAGTATTCATTACAGGGATGTCATTTGAAAGAGTCTCCCTGCTTTCTGCATTACTTCCCTCAAGGGCGCTGACAACGACATTTTCATCAAGTATGCCTATGGCTGACTTATCGACTACAGCCGTGTTGTCAGCAGCTACTATGGATAAAGTATTGTCTACGATATATATCTCGTAATCATTTCCAAGCTTCCATTCGTCTATTATCGCCTGAATATTTGCCTTGCCGCTCGCAAGCGACGTATACGCCTCAAACGGTATAGAGTTCATTACCATTTCTGCCGTTTTCTGGCTTTTAGTCTGTATGGAGTCGAGCTGATACGACTCAAGCTTGTTCGTGATAAAAACGCCTGATATCGTCATCGCAATGAATACGATTATCAGATACGTTACGATTATTCTCCATTTTATGCTGTTTTTAGATCTGTTTAAAACAAGTGACATGTCTCCTCCTGAGCTGAAGCGATTTACGCTCTGTGGAAGTAATATCCTATGCCTCGTTTAGTCATTATATACTTAGGATTGCTTGAATCATCCTCTACCTTTTCTCTAAGGCGGCGGACTGTAACATCAACAGTACGTATGTCACCGTAATATTCATAGCCCCATACCTCCTCAAGGAGCTGCTCTCTTGAGAATACCTTGTTTTCACGTTCCGCAAGATAACGCAGCAGCTCAAATTCGCGAAGCGTAAGCTCGAGGACTTCTCCATTCTTTCTTATCTCGTAACGGTTAAGGTCTATAGTAAGATTTCCGAAGTGCTTTACGTCAGGTGAAACAGTGTCTATATCAGGTCCGAGATTGAGTGATGCGCGGCGGATGTTTGCCTTTATCCTCGCAAGCAGCTCTCTCATTCCAAAAGGCTTTGTCATATAGTCATCTGCCCCAAGCTCGAGCCCGAGGACCTTATCGACTTCCTCTTCTTTTGCTGTAAGCATGATTATAGGAACTGTTATATTCAATTCACGGACCTGTTTGCATACAGAGAAGCCGTCGAGCTTCGGCAGCATTACATCCAACAGTACTATATCAGGATCCACAAGCCTGATCTTCTTGACAGCTTCCTCTCCGTCAAACGCAGTCTCCACCTGAAATCCCTCTTTTTCAAGGTTGAATCTTATAATATCCGATATATTTTTCTCGTCTTCTACAACAAGTACTTTTTTCTTTGAATCATTCATAGTATCCCCCTTTTACATCCTGACTCAGCCATATCAGGCACATATTGTTTCCCTGATATGCCTCCTTCAATGCATCTAACCGTTAATATTTTACCATAACTGCACCGGTTATTAAACATAAAATGTATACATGCGTATCCAACATCAGGAATTTATTCATACCTGCGGCTGCCCGGCAGCCGTTCGAAGCGACACCGTACCTGTAAAAACAAGAGCGCCGCAGCATCCTGAAATGTCTGCAACCAGACACATCCGGACACTGCAGCGCTGCAGCTATGCCTCAACCTTCAATTTTTTAGCTATTGCTTTCTGTAAATTAATTTAAATAGCCTATAGGATTTACAGGTGAACCGTTTACACGTATCTCGAAGTGACAATGATTACCTGTACTTCTGCCTGTGCTTCCCATCTTTGCTATTACCTGTCCCTGATATACTTTATCACCGACTGATACGCAGAGCTTGCTGTTATGACCGTAATACGTAACGTATCCGTTGCCGTGGTCTATCTTTATAAGATTACCGTAGCCACTGCTGTTGTATCCTGCATATACTACAGTACCGCCGTCTGAAGCAACGATATCAGAACCATATGAACCGGCTATATCTATACCCTGATGCTGTCTGCCCCATCTGCGTCCGTAATTTGAAGAAAGTCTGCCGCTTGCAGGCTGTATGAAGTGGCCTGTAGCTACCCAGCTCGGTTTTTCTTTTGTACCCTGAAGTATTATCTCGTCAACTGCAGGAGTTGTTACAGTTTCCTGAATTATCTCTCTCGCAGATTCTTCTCCGTTTTCCTTTGTTACTCGTGCAACTACCTGCTTAACACCGTTAACGCCTTCAGTCTGTATCTTATATTCGCCTTCATAAAGAGCATCTGTCTTCTGATAAACAGAAGTGTATGCTACAGCCTCATTGTAGACTTCTATTTCAGCAGTTAAAATGTTAAATACTTTACTCTTTCCGTTTTCATCAACAAAAAGATTTATTGCGTCTTCGTAATCCTTAAAGTCAGATACCTTTGATGTTACAGGCTCTACAGTTACTTCGTCCTCAATAATTACATTATCAAGAGTTATTCCCTCGAGCTTTGTTACATCGCCTGAAGAAATATTGAGCTTTGAATAATCTATCGATGTCTTCTGATTAGCTGCTGTACCTGTAGCTACTTTAATGTCTTCGGCATTCTTATCAGCATTAGAAGAAGCAACAACGCCTGTCTTTTCATTTATGCTGTCGGCAAGTATTATGCTTCTCGCCGCTGCAGCATCTATTGCTGCTGTAGCAGCACTTGATGCATCTGCATCGTCAGATATTTCGTCCATTATCTCATCTGAACCATTATCTGTATCTTTATAGTCTGAAGCTGACGCAGCAGCTTCTGTATCAACGGCAGTTCCTTCTGAACCTGATGCAGGTATAGTCTGTGCTTCTGTGCAGTAGTTCTTTCTTACAGTCTCCATGATTTCAGAAGCTGTTTCTTCCGTATCTACGAGAGCTACGACTTCGCCGTTTACTCTTATGGCATATCCGTTACCCTCGAGCTCATCGCTGTTTGCGAGCTTGCTTGCTACGTCTGCAGCTGAATCTATCGCAGCTGAGAAGCTGAATTCCTTTTCATATGTGATATCAACATCCGGTTCAGCGTTTACATCAACTTTTACGTTCATGTCCTCAGGTACAGTTTCCTTTACCTGCTCTGCTGCTGCTACGACTTCTGTCTTGTCCTTCACAGTACCTATTTCAGTACCGTGATAATAATAATTGTATACAGTTCCGGCATTAACTGTAGCACAGAACATCATAAAGCATCCTGTTACTGTAGCCATCGTTACAGTCCAGCGCTTTCTGTTCTCCATAAAATTTTCTATAACTGCATCTATATGAGCTTCCACTCTTTTTATGATACGATGCATTTTGAGCGACATCGTGTCGAAAAGCATTGCGCGTCTGTGTCTGTGGTTTTCAATGCCCTCGACAGCTCCGCTGAATCGGCCTTCCTTTAAATGGTCGATGACCTTTTCCGCATGATGCTCAAATTTTCTATCTACAGCAGCTATGCCGCAGACCTTGTGAAGTCCTCTCATTCTCAGCATGCCCTGATAAACTCTGCGTGCAACAAGATCTCCTACGAGGATGCCCGCAGAAACCATTTCACACACGTCCTGTCTGAAATCTTCCAGCTTATCATCGCATGCAGCACTTATCTGATAGATCTTTTCCCCTGCCTGTGCTGCGTATTTTCTGAAAATATTCTTTATACTGTGCGTCGACTCTGCGACGTCGTTATTACTTGCTTTGTTTTCCATCGTTTGCCACCTTTCCTGATTGTCAAGCAATCCACTACTCAACTGGTTCTTCTTCGATCTTACCCCCTTACACGAACTGTTTCAGTTTTTCGGAGAAACAGCTGCACCGTTCTCCGCTGTCTAATATGCCTGTGTCTCTGCAGTTTTTACACTCGTACTGCAATTCGAGATAATCGTAAGGGAAGCCGTTCTCCGTTAAAAGATATGCTTCCTCTTCTTCAAGATCCTTGATCCTCTGTTTCAGGGCATCTGCCGAAATGCCTCCTGATCTACCCCCGTTAAATGCTGCCCTTGAAAGATCCATGCTCGTTCTGCGCAGGTCGCTTTCAATTTCTTCGATCCGTGGGACCGAACTAAAGACTGCTTTTCTTCTGTCGTTTCTTATCGTTTCGTTTTTGCGTCTTATATCTTCGTAAAGTCTGTTCACAAGAGCGACAGCATTCTTTGCACCGACAGGCCCTGCCTTTGCCGGAGCTGACTGTTTCTTAGCGGCGTTGCCGCCATTCGCCTCTGTATACCAGTTTGTAAGTATACCGTTTAAATAATTGAAGTTCGGATTTCCTATGCCTGTAGTCCTATTGCACGCTTCAAGCACTTTTTCCATATCGAAGCCCATAACGTCAAACCATTTATCTATCATGGCCTGCTCTGCTTCTGTCGGATTTCTGTAGAACCCCAGTGCCTGCATTATGCGCTTGTACTGATTTCTGCGAAGATCTGTATCATCGAGATACTGCTTCGCGTCAGCCAATGTTTTAGCACCTGCTTTTATCCATTCGCGCACTACTGCTGATACATAAGGGAATCTGTTCTGACTTCTTTTTTCTGTGCAGTATTTATACGCGAACTTTACAAGCTCAGGCTCAAGTCCGTCTTCATATATCCATGAAACAACTTCTTCAGGTTCTCTGCCTTCCATTAGACGCCCCGTTATATCCTCTATGAAAGTTATAACATCTCTGAGGATACTATCGTCCATCTCGGCAGTCATGCCGTTCGTATCGCTGCTGTCCTGCGCGTCAGCGCTTTCTTTTCCTGCTCCGTATAATCTTTCCTTAAGATTAAGGAATTCCACTGCATAATGGAATTTATCGTGCGGGTCAAGATACAGCTTCCGTATAACGCCTTTTTCTTCCCAGTAGTTCCATGCTCTCAGAACATCTTCTTCTGTCATACCAAGATGTCTGGCAATCAGGCTGTTTGACATTTCATCAGTGTCAGCATACATGAGCGCCGTCAGATAAACTTTTATAAAATCCCCGTTCGCGTCAACCATGTATTCCGCGATGAAAAAGTTTTCTATCGGCGTATCTTTCAGATAAAGCTCTTTTATTCTTTCACGCTTGAAATTCATATCTACCGCCCTCATACGTCCGTTATTTTAACATATTGTTTGTGTTGGTTGTGTGAAATGTGACAATTTTGTTACACGAACCGTGACATTTTATGTATTATATTCAAGTTTATTCAAATAAACTTTCGTATACATACTACATTTTGTGTATTTCAATATACCCATACAAAATATAGGGACGATTTTTGCATCGTCCCTGTAATTTTTTTTGTTATCCATTTAACATGCCTGCTGCTTAAGGGCTGCAGGCTTTGTGAGCTCTGCTCACTCATGGGGCCGCCGGGCGGCCGCCGGGTTTGGGGCTCTAATTACTTATTAGAATAATTCGCCGCGAACCATTGTCTGTTCTCTGTCAGGACCTACTGAGATGATCCTTACAGGAACGCCTGTGAAATCTTCGATCTCCTTTATGTATGCCTTTGCGTCCTCAGGGAGCTCTTCGTAGCTTCTGCAGCCTGTGATGTCTGTGTTCCAGCCCTTGAGTTCCTTGTAGACAGGTGTGCATTTTTCCTGAACGTCGAGTCTTGCAGGGAAGTCTGTCAGGATCTTGCCTTCATACTCGTAGCCTTCGCATACCTTTACAGTTTCGAACTGGTCGAGAACGTCAAGGAGCATGAGTGAGATACCTGTGAGGCCGTTTACTCTTGCAGCGTACTTTATAACAACGAGGTCGAGCCATCCGCATCTTCTCGGGCGGCCTGTAGTTACACCGTATTCGTGACCTATCTCTCTGATCTTATCGCCCGTTTCGTTATCTTCTTCTGTTACGAACGGACCTGCGCCTACTCTTGTAGTGTAAGCCTTTACAATTCCGATTATTTCCTCGATGCTGCGCGGGCTGATGCCTGAGCCTGTAGTGAAGCCGCCTGAAACAGGGTGTGAGCTTGTTACGTATGGGTAAGTACCGAGATCGATATCGAGCATAGCGCCCTGAGCGCCTTCAAAGAGGACCTTCTTGCCGGAAGAGATCGCTTCGTTTACGAGAACGATAGTATCCTTGATGCGAGGTCTGAGCATGTCAGCGTATTCGAGGAACTTTGTTATGATCTCTTCCTTGTTGAGAGGCTCGCCGCCGTATACCTTTGTAATAATGTCGTTCTTTCTGTCTATCTGAGCAGAAAGCTTTGTCCGGAATACTTCAAGGTCTTCCATATCGCACATGCGGATGCCTGTACGTTCCATCTTGTCCATGTAGCATGGACCTATGCCCTTGTTTGTAGTGCCGACCTTTGAGCTGCCCTTTGAAGCTTCGCTGAGGCCGTCAAGTATCTTATGATAAGGGAATACGATGTGCGCTCTGTCGCTGATGAAAATGTTGTCAGTGTTGATGCCGTCAGCGTTGAGGTCTTCTATTTCCTTGATGAAGCCTTCAGGGTCGAAAACCACACCGTTTCCTATGATATTTACTGTAGTTGGGTTGAGAACGCCTGATGGTACAAGGTGGAGCGCGTACTTCTTGCCGTCGATAACTACAGAATGACCTGCGTTATTTCCGCCCTGCGCTCTGACTACCATGTCAGCTCTTGTTGCAAGATAATCGATGGCTTTTCCTTTGCCCTCGTCACCCCACTGTGTTCCTACGACTGCTAATGTTGACATTGCAAATCCTCCTTTATTTTATCAATGGACTGCCCGAATGAGGGCGTCGTCCGCTGCAAGTCCGATATGAATATGTTCTGAATTCCGCGCGCCTGCGCGCCCATTACAGCTTCATCGGGCTCTTATCTGCAAATTTTGTATATTTCCCAAGCCATGCAAGCTCAACTGTACCTGTAGAGCCTCCACGGTGCTTTGCCAGTATTACTTCACATGTATTCGGTTTATCTGTTTCAGGATTGTAGTACTCATCCCTGTAAAGGAACATTACGAGGTCAGCGTCCTGCTCGATGGCTCCTGATTCACGCAGATCCGAAAGCTGCGGCTTTTTCTCTATACGCTGTTCTACAGCTCGTGAGAGCTGCGACAGTACGATAACAGGGCAGTCCATTTCCTTTGCCAGTATCTTAAGGCTTCGCGACAGCTTACTGATCTCCTGCTGTCTTGACTCTGCCTTTGCTTCCATCAGCTGGAGGTAATCGACTATTATAAGGTCAAGGCCTTTTTCAGCCTTCAGACGCCTGCATTTGTTCTTCATCTCCATCAGCGAGATGCCCGGAGTATCGTCTATATAGATGCCTGCCTTTGTAAGCCTGTCTATTCCTATGTACAGATCCTCCCACTCACCTCTGTTGAGGTCGCCCATCTTGAGCTTCGCCAGATCTATACACGTATCGCTGCTCAGCATACGCATACCGAGCTCTTCTTTTGACATTTCCAGGGAAAATATCAATATTTTTGCATCAGCCTTGAGCGCCGCGTTCTGTGCGAGATTGAGCACGAAAGCAGTCTTACCCATGGCAGGTCTGGCTGCTACTATTATCAGATTTGACTTCTGAAGTCCCGCAGTCTTTTCATCAAGATCAGCGAAGCCCGTGGTCAGACCTATCAGTTTGCCCTCAGTTGAAGCCATCGCATCTATCTGAGAGATATTTTCCATCATTACATCATAAAGAGAAGTGTAATCCTTCTTCTGCTTCGCTCTTGCGATGTTGAATATCTCCTGCTCGGCAAAGCTCAGGACCTCCTGAGAATCAGTCTTGTCCTTGTAGCTCCTGTCGAGGATATCTGCCGAAGCCTGTATAAGGCTGCGGAGTATCGCTTTTTCTTTTATGATATGTGCATACGACTCAACGTTCACCGTTGACGGCGCTTCTGTAGGCAGCGACGCTACAAATGCGCGTCCGCCTACCATTGCGAGCGTATTGCGTTTTTTCAATTCCTCACTGACTGTCAGTATGTCTACCGGCTCCGAACGCCTGTTGAGCTCTCTGACAGCCTCAAACACCTCTTTATGGTGCTCGCTGTAGAAATCATCAGGCTCCAGTATCTCAAGCACCTCAAAAAGCGCTTCCTTGCTCTGCAACACGGAACCGAGTACAGATTTTTCCGCCTCTATACTGTGCGGCGGTATCCGTTCATTCATTTCAGACCTCTCAAAGTGCAGTACAGTTGATAATTTAAATAGTTACATTTATAGCAACAGTAACGTTCACGTCTGTGAAAAGCTTGATCTCAGCAGTGTGCTCGCCTGCAGTCTTTATAGGAGAAGGGATAGAGATCTTCTTCTTGTCGATGTCGAAACCCTTCTGAGCCTTTATAGCCGCAGCGATATCAACGTTTGTTACTGCGCCGAAAAGTCTTCCGCCTTCACCGCCCTTTGACTTGAGGTTTATGACCTCGTCAGTGAGAGCTTCCTTGATCTTGAGAGCTTCAGCCTTCTGCTCAGCCTTCTTTTCAGCCTCGGCAGCCTTCTTGTTTTCGAGAGCTTTTATATTTCCCGCAGTAGCTTCCTTTGCAAGATTCTTAGGGAAAAGCATGTTTCTGGCATATCCGTCGCTTACCTTAACGATCTCGCCTGCCTTGCCGAGTGCTCTGACATCCTGTAAAAGTATTACCTTCATTTTGAACCTCCTCAACTACAGTCTCAGCTCCATTGTTTCCTTTGAAAGCTTTTCCTGTTGTTTTTCCTGTTGTTTTCTTTCCTTTTCGTTCTGCTCTTCTATGGCTTCATAAACTATGCGTTCAAGCAGCACCATTGCGTCCTGTATATTCATATCCTCCAGACGCGCACCGGCAGTCGTGAGATTTCCTCCTCCGCCAAGCTTTTCCATGATAAGCTGAACATTTATGGTTCCCAGCGAACGCGCGCTCACACGCAGTGAGCCGTCGTCATTTTCGCCTATTACGAACGATGCGCGCATACCGCGTATATTGAGCAGCTCGTCTGCTGCCATTGAAATAAGAACAGATATATTGTTGTGATGTCCTTCACAGTATGACATGGCAACGTCGCCTCGCAGGCGTCTCGCTCTTGATATTATTTCTGCCTTTTTCTGGAAAAGATCCATGTCAGTCTGGAAGAACTGTCTTACTATCGTAGTATCAGCGCCCTGACGTCTCAGCCACGCAGCCGCTTCGAACGTCCTTACGCCTGTTTTTATTGAAAAATTCTTAGTATCTACGGCTATGCCTGAAAGCAGACCTTCAGCCTCGACCCTTGTAAGATCCTTTTTCTCCGAGCTTGTGTACTGGAGCATTTCAGTGACGAGCTCAGATGTTGATGATGCATAAGGTTCTATATGAATGAGGACAGGGTTTTCTATTATTTCCTCGCCTCGTCTGTGGTGGTCTATGACAATGACCTTGTCTGTCATCGTCGTAAGCTCAGCACATTCAACTACACTTGGTTTGCTCGTATCAACGACTACAAGCAGGTCTTCGCGCTGAATGTTCTGCTTTGCGAAATCGCTGCTTACAAATATTTCAGGATTTTCTTCAAGAGTCAGCTTATACAGCATCTCGACAGCGTCCCACGAATCGATAACTATATTTACCTTTTTTCCTCGGTTCATCGCCATACGGGCAACTCCTAGTGCCGCTCCGAGCGAATCCATGTCAGGCAGTCTATGACCCATTACATATACCTGATTTGACTGCTCTATGAGACGTCTCATGGCAAGCGCTACTATACGCGATTTGCCCTTGTTTCTCTTTTCTACAGTCTGCAGCTTCCCGCCGAAGTACTCGACATTTGAGCCGCGTTTCACTACCGCCTGGTCACCTCCGCGACCGAGCGCAAGGTCTAACGCCGCTGAAGCGTATTCCTCAGTCTGAGTTATGCTCTTGCCTGCCGCTCCGAGACCTATAGTGAGTGACGCAGGTATGTCTCCGCCTGTGTCTATTGCTCTTATATCGTCAAGTATCTGGAATTTATTAGCAATAATATTTTCCATATTGCGTGTGTCGCATATCAGGCAGAATCTCGTTTTTGACGAACGCACGAGCGCTCCCTGCGCTCTTACAGTCCACTGCCGTATCTCTTTTTCAATGTCACCTGCAAGCGTAGATTTTTTATCATCAGGCGCCTGTGCCAGTATATCGTCGAGGTTATCGACTATAATATGAGCCATGCAGATCCTTTCATCACGATAGCTCTTTTTCAGATTTTCACTGGCTGTATTTTCCATCCAGTGAAGCATCCTTACCTGCTTCACGATACAGTCATCGCTGTATTTTTTTTCAGTATCGCATACGCTTTCCAGTACATCAAAATCTTCATCCTGAGGTATTACGACCTCTGAGAACTGAACTCTGAACGACCTGTTGAGCGCCGCTATCTGAATGTTTCTGTCTTTAAGTTCTTCATTTGTGAGCTTGTTGAACTTGACCCCGGTCAGATCGTATATATCCTCCTGCGACCCGTTTTCTTCTTCAGGAAATAGCTCTTTAAAACGTTCATTTCGCCACAGTATATGCCCCTCATCATTGATAAGGCACATAGGATACGGACTCATAACGACTACCGAGGACGTTATATCTGCCATTCCTCCAACTACACGCTCTACAAGGCTTGAAACAGACTTTCTGTTTCTGTTGTCCAGTATGCTGTCTACATACATGACGACCCCTATTATTATCAGCGCCGGTATCGCATACAACGGCCTTATACATGTGATTATCGCAACAAGAAGGAGCATGGCGATAATATCCACTCTATTGACTGAAAACCAGTCTTTTATCTTTGAATATTTATCTTTCATACCGTAATTCTCAGCCTCCATAAACAGAGATTCAGTATATCACATCAGCGCTCGCATTACAATATCGACCGGACACACAATAAAGTCCATATCTGCCCTTAATTGTTCTTTTTTCAAGCTTTGTACAGCTTGCGTCCATGACCTAAAAAAGGCTGTCGCAATGCGACAGCCCTGATATTTTTATTAATCCTGTGTATATGGTAATAAAGCTACGATTCTAGCTCTCTTGATAGCCTTAGTGACTTCTCTCTGGTGAATAGCACAAGTGCCTGTGATTCTCTTAGGAAGAATCTTACCTCTTTCTGTCACGTACTTCTTGAGAGTATCGACATCTTTATAATCGATAGTTGCAGCACCGTTCTGAGCCTTCTGTACGCAGAACTGGCAAACCTTTCTTCTTCTGCCGCCGCCTCTTCTCTTTTCCATGATGGCGTCTCCTTTCTCTAAAATGGGATATCGTCGTCGTCTATAGCTTCGAAGCCTTCCGGTATGTCAGACGGACCTGACATGGACGGTGATGGCGCAGATCCCATGTTATCAATGCCCTGAGGTCTTGTGAATCCGCTTCCCTGACCGTCATTTCTGCTTCCGATAAAATCAAAGCGGTCAACGACAACGTCAGTTGTGTAAACAGTATCACCCTTCTGGTTCACATATGAACCGGTATTGATCCTTCCCTGTACAGCGACCTGTCTGCCCTTCGTGAGGAACTTCTGGAATGTCTCACCCTGCTTACCGAATATGGTAAGTCTGATGAAATCAGCTCCGCGGTCGTTACCGTTGCTGTCTCTGCCTTTGTCTACCGCGATGGTAGCTGTGCATACAGCCATCTGGTTTCCTGTATATCTTATTTCAGGGTCTCTTGCGAGCCTTCCTACTAATACGACTACGTTCATTTCAAACTCCTTAGATCCTACTGCTCGTCTTTGTTTACGATGATGTGTCTAATGCAGGCGTCAGCGATTCTTAATCTTCTGTCTAACTCCTTAGGGAGCTCCGGTCCTGCCTGGAATTCGATGAGAGTGTAGTAACCCTCTCCCTTTTTCTGGATCGGATACGCAAGCTTCTTTACGCCCCAAGCATCAACCTTGCCGATCTCGCCGCCTTCATCAGTTATGATCTTCTGAACGCGTTCAGCAAATGAAGTCTTTTCGTCATCAGCGATAGATGCGTCGAGGATGTACAGTACTTCGTAATTTGTCATCTTTTCTTTACCTCCTTATGGACTTCCGGCCTCGCACTCTACGCGAGGCAAGGATCTTGCGGAATTTCCGCAAGCCTTTGTATTATACCTGCATATTTTGCTTTTCGCAATGTTTTTTTGATTGAATTCAGAATTTTTTCTATGATTGTATGGAATGACGTGATGATATGATGTACTGTTGTGCGGCACGCCGCATAATTACTGCTCTGCTTATATTGTTTTAATATGCAAATTCTTGTATAATAAAAAGGTTATTGTGTAGGAGGAATTAATTATGAACAGCAATAAATCAAATGGTATATTTTACTTATTTCCTATACTTTCCGGCATCACATGGGGAACTGCAGGTTTTTTTGTACGGACTATGACTGACTGGGGCATGGACACGTTCACGCTGCTTGAGTCGCGTCTGTGGATAGCTGTTATCGTGCTGGCTGTCGGGATATTTTTATGGGACAGGTCGAAGTTCAGGATAAATGTAAAGGACATATGGCTTTTCGCGGCGGTCTCGCTTATAGGGTCGCTCGGGCTGAATGTTTTCTATAATATTTCTATAAACTCGCTGACGCTTTCGTTTTCGGCTGTGCTGCTCGGGCTTTCCCCTGTTTTTGTGGTTTTGATGGCGGCTCCGCTTTTCGGCGAGCGCATTACTGTACGCAAGGGCGTTTGTACTGTAGCTGCTGTCGTGGGATGCGCTATGGTAAGCGGTATTTTTAACAGCGGCGACGCGCTGCAGTGGACTGTTCCGGGGATAATCATCGGCGTGCTTTCGGGATTTTTCTATGCGCTTTACAGTGTTTTTTCGCGCATGGCGATGGACCGCGGCTACCACGCGCTTACAGTTACTTTTTACAGCTTTCTGATACTGACGATCGCACTTATTCCGTTCACCAAGTGGCATATCATAGGCGATATGTTTGCGGCTGCGCCGCTTGAGAACGGACTGCTGATGCTCGCGCACTCTGCATGCGTTACGATACTTCCTTATATTTTCTATAATTTGGCGCTCAATCATATAGAGGCCGGTATGGCTTCCGTGCTGGGTTCGGCTGAGCCGGTGGCTGCTATGATATTCGGCGTGATAATATACAGGGAGATACCTTCGGTCATATCTATTATCGGTCTTGTTGTCGTGCTTATTGCGCTCGGCGTGCTGAGCCTCGGGAAAGAGTCTGATAATAAGTTAAATTAATATCTAATATATAATAATATTGTATATGCAAACGAGCGCAGCCTTGCTGAAATGCAGGGCTGCGCTCATTTTTGTTCAGAGGATGGGACCGCCTGCGGTCCTGTACTTTACATATTTTTATTCACTTTTTATTTATTCAGTCACTTTCTAAGTGTCACTTCCATCTTAAACAGGTCGCCGTCAACTGTTACAGTTTTAGTTTCATTATCCAGACGGAGGCCGCCCGTTTCCCAGACATCCGATGTGCGCTTGTTCCACGAGCCGAGATTCGTATAGCGGCGAAGCTGCGACTTGACGCGCGCCATCACCTCTACCGGATTGAACGGTTTCGTTATGTAATCGTCCGCGCCTATGTTCAGGCCGAGTATTTTATCGCTGTCCTCGCTCTTTGCTGTCAGCATTATTATAGGGACGTTCGACATCTCGCGTATCTTCGCCGTGGCCGTTATCCCGTCCATCCCGGGCATCATCAGGTCCATAAGCACGAGCTGTATGTCCTCTTCATTCATGACGTCGAGGGCTTCCTGCCCGCTGTACGCCTCAAACACCTTGTAATCATCAGCCGCGCCCAGATATATCTTAAGCGCCGCCACTATATCCTTTTCATCGTCACATACCAGTATATTGAACAATTTTCTCTCTCCTTCCGATGCTATTATTGTAGCAAATGCGCGATTAAGAAAAAACAGCGTAAATATTTAAGATTTCTTTAAGCCCTTTACCGATCGCACCGAATGCCCGAAAAACGGCGCAAAAATACCGCCCCAAAACCACAAAATGCAGTTTGGGGCG
>CAVGAH010000028.1:0-22673 GCA_963627215.1 bacterium
AGCGCCGAAGATACTTGGCGGGAGGCTGCCTGGGAAAATAGGACATTGCCGGTTTTATGGTCTGTAGCTGATACGGCTGCAGGCTGCATGGCCCCATGGTCAAGCGGTCTAAGACATCGCCCTTTCACGGCGGTAACTCGGGTTCGATTCCCGATGGGGTCACCATGATTTAAACCTGTAACAGTTAATGTTACAGGTTTTTTATATATTGATATGGGTTCAGTGCTCTGCTGTGCTTTAAAAGATCTATGTATATTTATTAATATTATGGTTGTCTGAAAATTATATATATGATAGAATAAATGTGTATGGCACTGAAAATAGACACGCGGATATGGTGGAATTGGCAGACACGCAGGTTTTAGGTGCCTGTGCGCGAGCGTATGGGTTCGAGTCCCATTATCCGCACCATATACGGCCCCATGGTCAAGCGGTCTAAGACATCGCCCTTTCACGGCGGTAACTCGGGTTCGATTCCCGATGGGGTCACCATGATTTAAGCCTGTAACTATTACTGTTACAGGCTTTTTTAGTATTTGGAAAGGAAGGGTTATGTTATACGACATAATTATCGTTGGAGCCGGAGCAGCGGGGCTTTTTGCTGCAGCGAATATAAAGCTTTCGGGCAGTCAGAAGGGGCTGATTATAAATAAGGCAGCAAGGCCTGGGATGAAGCTTCTAATGTCTGGAGCAGGACAGTGCAATCTGACGCATGCAGGTGATATACGCGATCATATTACTCATTACGGTAATAATGGCAAAAAAATACGTTCGATCCTCTATAACTTTAGCAATTCTGATACGTGCGACTGGTTCAACGAACATAGGTTACCTTTAACTATACGTAATGACGGAAAGGTCTTTCCGAAAAGTATGGATGCAAATGATGTTTTGAAGGTGCTGCTTAAGGGAACCGAACTGAATGGATTCGAGCTTTTAAATAATACGTCTGTAACAGATATATTACCATATGCCCAAAAGCAGGATGCAGAAACAGGATCTGAAGCAGATAATGATATTAATGCAGGCAGGTATCAGGAAGATCATAACGATTTTGAGATCGTAACTGAAATATCAGCCGACGGCAGAATAGTAAAACGAAATTACAGATGCAGGAACCTGCTTATAGCATGCGGAGGTGCCTCCTATACGGTAACAGGTTCGGATGGTTCGATTTTTCCGGTGTTAAAAAAGACAGGTATAGAGATGACTGAACTGCGTCCGGCGCTCGTACCTCTGAATGTTGAGGATTATCCATATACAGAGATCTCAGGAAATGCCGTAAGGGGAGCATTTGTATCAGTATATGAGGGAAAGCAGCGAAGAAAAAACAGCCCTTCTTTGACAGGTGATATACTTTTCACGCATAAGAATTTTTCAGGACCTGCTGTACTTGATATTTCCAGATATGCAAGTCCTGGAATGTCGATGGAGATAAACTGGATACCTGAAGTAACGGCTGAGCGTATATACGCAGAACTAAATGAAATGCGAAACGGCTGTAAGAAGAAAACGATAACAGTCCTGAACGAATATTTTACGAAATACGGCATCTCTGATGCCATGATACGTCTTATCTGCAGCAGGAGCGGGATCGCAGCAGATATGAAATTTTCAGACCTTTCAGGGGCAGCTATGAAAAAATTTATAGAATTGCTTACAGAAGACCGTTTTATTATAAGCGGGACAGCAGGATACAGGACAGCCATGGCGACTGCAGGAGGAGTAAAGCTTTCAGAAATAAATCTTAACACTATGCAGTCTAAGAAATATCATGGACTATATTTTGCCGGCGAAGTAACAGATATAGACGGTGACACAGGCGGCTACAACATCCAGTACGCATTTTCGTCCGCATACCGCGCAGCAAATTCTATTAGCCGGGCCTTGATCAGTGAGGATATTGTGTAAAAGCATGCTTTGCTGTAAATGTACTTTTTCTGTAATGGCGTTGACATATATCCTGACTTTTGCAGTTAAAAAGACGATAAAACCTCGCCAAGTCCTGTATTTATAGGCGTTGGCGGGGTTTCTGCTTTGCCATATTTTCATAGCGTTCCGAACCAAAATCTAGTGATTTAAAAATTATTTTGGCATCACGTAGCGATGATTTCCGTCATTTCTTGGTGGCTGCCAGACAGTTTTTGATATCACCAAGAGTTCTTATTCTTTTACCGAAGTCTATACCGATGACATTCCCGATGTCTTTTAATACTTCATCGTAGTAATCGAAGGCGTAATAGTTCTGCTGAAGCAGACTGCACTCTGCTTTTGACAGGGATTTTAAGATCCTTCCCGAACTGTATTTATTGCCAAGCTGCATTTCAAGGATCCTTGAAATAGTAAGGGCGACAAAGCAAGTAAGAAAGTGTGCTTCTATATGCTCATTGGTCCATACATAAACAGGCCTGGCTTCAAGCTCACTTTTTGTTATCTTAAAGGATTCCTCTATTCTCCATAACCCTCGATACATATCTATTATTCTGTCATCCGATTCATCCATTTCACTGGTCAGAAGTACATAGTATCCATCAAGAGCCGCTTCTTCTTTTATCAGATCCTCATTGATATCCAGGACAGAAGCCGCAGCAAGTATCTCTCCGGTTTCTTTATCGTATTCAATCCTTTTCACATATTTGGCAGCTCCATAAGTGGTGGCTTTTGTATATTTGCTGGGATGAAGGGCAAGATCTCTGGCCTTGGCAAGAACTGCTTCCCGCTCTGCTTTGGCACGAGCTGCGAACTTTTCGCTCCAGAACACTACTTGCTTTTCATCGACCTGCTTTTTCATTTTCTTCCCGCTGGTGGTAGTCACATAAATGGTTCTTGGATACTTTCTGGATTTTCTTTTATATTCATTGCCGAACCATACATAACCGTCATCGTTAAGAACATAGTTTTTCATTTCTTTATCAGCACCGCGAACAGACATAGAAAATACATATCCGTCTTTTGTTGGAGTATTTATTGTGTACCAGATGTTGTCGCCGGTGGTCATTCCTTTGTCCGCTACGGAGATTACACGACCAAGGCCAAACTGCTTTTTGATACGCCCGAAGTTTGGACGGTAGGTGAGACAATCGTTGGTATTACCTGCAAAAAGCTCGTAGGTTATGGGGATAGCGTTATTGTCCATAAACAGACCCATCTGCACGATTGGATTGGGACGGTGCTCTTTGGATACGCCTTTTCGCAGAAGGTCAGTCTGCTCATCTGTCTCAAAGTAATAGTTTGTTACGTCGTAGTAAATGAGAGAAGTGTCCCTTCCGTAATTCTTTCTGATTTTATCATTCATCCATACCTGCAGGTCTTCCTTGTATTTATAGATAGTCGAAAGGCATCGGTAAACATCATCAAGCGAATAATTGGTCTTTTCGAAGAGGATATCCCGATTGTCAAAAGATGCCTTCTTGGATGCAGGATAGAGCATGCGAAGGAATACCAGCATCTTCATAATGGTGTTGGCGTCATACTGTTCCTTGGAGCCGCGCTGCCTGGACTTTAAAAATTTATCGATCTCAAGCTCGTGATAAATTTTGCTTAGAGCGGTATAACCAAAGTTCTTTCTGAGATTATCACCGATACACAACCTGTCAGAATCGTAGAAAGTAAAGTTGATAGGAGCTTGTTTTTCTTTTTTTTGCTGATTGAGGAGTTCTACACGTTTGGAAAAATAAGAAATCGGATCATCGTACTCTTGTTCAAGTTCATCAAGAAAGCCAAGCGACTCGATGGTTTTCTGCCGTGAGCATTTTTTCTGTTTGTCATAATAATTATCTACAATGGATAAACGAATTCTTCCGTGGGCATTAGGTGTTTTCTTAAGATACATAACCGAACCTCCAATCAACTCTATTATATCACAAAGCGTTACGAAACGCTATAGAAAAATACAGAAATTTAAAAATAAAAATAGCCCAAAGACCTTTGCGTTAAAGGTTTTGAGCTATTTAGTAGTTATATGTAACTGCAAAACTATGGAAAAAGGACCATCGAGGAAGAAAAATAAAACTTCCGCGACGGTCTTTTTTCATTTTAAACATGAATTTCAGGTGTCAAACAGTGTTTTCATTGCTATGTTTTTTTAGTTGGTATATAATGTTTAATTGTATAGGTCTGTTTTTGATTTATGTACGTTTTAAGTAAACGTTGGGGGATATATATATGAAATGTAAAT
Organism: bacterium; assembly: GCA_963627215.1. Taxonomy (GTDB): domain Bacteria; phylum Bacillota; class Clostridia; order Peptostreptococcales; family Anaerovoracaceae; genus CAKQOE01. The sequence continues at coordinate 4,178 of CAVGAH010000028.1, forward strand.
CATGCGGCAGCGACCTGCTTGCCGGCACGAAAAAATGTCCGTACTGCGGAGCTATGATCACTATTGTCAGAACACGCGCAGAGGAAGTCTTTGACTGGAGTGGATTTTCTACTCAGGCAAAGAAAAAGAAAGATGTTTCTATAGACTGGAGTACAGGAAAGATCTTCGACAAAACATCCGGCCAGGTCTATAATCAGTCAAATCACACATGGTCGGAGCCTGAGGCAGTTAAAGATCTCTTTAAGTTTGACCGTAAAAATGAAGAGTATCAGCAGGTGCTTGACCGTCAGGTCGATTCTATAACAGAAACTAACGCTGCTGCAGAAGCTGCTGCGTCACCTGCTCATACGCATAATGATGTAAAGAATGAATTCGATCTTCCATCGTCAATGGGTATGCTGAAATTTGATTCACTCATAAAGGATGCTGATGTGCAGCTTATAAGTGAATCAGGTGAGGAAGTGGGAACCATCGGCAGATCAGAAGCTGAGCAGACAGATAAGATCAAGGCAGATAGTACTTCATTATCAGACAGATATGAAATAACAGAAAAAAATATTTCAACTGAAACGGGATTCAATTTCAATAAGCCTGATCTTGAATCAGATAAAAAAGAGTCGCCATCGCCTGCGCAGCAGAAAGCAACTACGTCAGAAGAAGCAAAAGATACATATACTGCTGAGGAAGAAGACCGTGTATTTGATGGTCTTAAGAAGCTTATGGCAGCTGAAGAGAAATTCAAGGAGGATATGGAAAGAGCTTCATATCTGACACCTGAAGAATCAGCTCAGGCTGAAAAGGTAGAGGAAAAATGCAGTAAGTTGACATTTGTTCCTACAATGTCATTCCGTTCAATAGAGGATGAATATGCTGCATATTGCGATGAGCATGACATAAAGCACGAAAAGCGGAAGACCGGAACGATTCCGTCTGAAAATAAAAAAGCGACAGGTGCTTCTGAAATAAAAATTGAAAAAGAACCTGAAGCTAAGCCGAAAAAGCATTCACTAAGAGACAGTATAAAAGAAAGCCTGAAGAATCTTGAGAAAAATCAGGACAAGGCTGTTGAGATAAAAATAAACGAGCCGTCAGGCACTAAGGTGACTGTAAAGACTCAGGAAGTAAGCCTTGCAGCTATAGAACGTGAGCTTGAAAATGCACAGACTCGTGAAGTCAATATGGATGAGGTAGTAAAGCCTGCTAAGAACCTGCAGGTATCTGTAGAGGTCAATGCTGCACAGGGGAACGCTTCTGTAGAGGTCACACGCAGACATGATGGCGCAACTGTTGTAAAGACTGTTGACAAGAGCCATCAGGAACATGTTTTCGTTGATGATCAGAATGAAGCAAAGACTATATCGGATGGAATTACAGAAGAGCCTGAACAGGAGGATCCAACTGAGGATTCGTTCTGGGAACGCTCTGACAGTGCAACTAAGATGACGATAACCGATATATTCGGACCGGAAGCACGCAATATACTGAATCAGATAGACAAAAACTACAGCGAAGAGCAGAAAAAGGCTGATGAGGATATTGAAAATTCACTTATACTGGACATCAATCCTGAAGATATCGCAATGACAGAGGATCAGACTGCAGCGCTTTATAATATTTCCATGGAAAATGATGATGACGAGCTCGATGATGATAATGAATCGGATGCTGCAGCGGAGTCGGAAGAAGCGGAAGCAGAGGCTGTTGAAGCCGGAACTGAAGATGAATTATCTGAGGTGCAGGCAGATATAGCGGAAAACGGCTCTGAAGAGGGTACAGTTGAAGTTGACCTGGATGAAGCAGATAAAAACGAAGTTTCCATAGTGCCGGAAGAAATTCAGCAAGAAGCCGCAGAAAATACTGAAGCTGCAGGAATTGTAAACGAACAGTCGGAAACAGAAGCTGTCGCAGAAGAAATACCTGAAAATGTAGTGACAGAGACAGAAAAGCCTAAAGAGCCTCAGGAAGAAACCAGTACAGAGGAAGTGCCTGCGCTTGAAAAGACAAGACCTATCATGAAGGCTGAAAAGGCTATAATGAAGGAAGCTGCCCGCCAGAAAAAACGTGCAGAAAAAGCTCAGAAAAAGCTTCTAAAGGAAAATAAATTAAATAAAGGCGACAGGGCATCAAAAAGCAAGTCTGGAAACAAGGTATCGGGAAAAGCTCTGAAGTTATTTACAGCAATTCTGGTGATAATACTTGTAGTCGAATTCTCTATAATAGGAATAAAGCTTTTCGCAAGCGATTCACAGGCTGCTGTATTTATAGATAAAGTAGAGCAGTATGCAGTAGATATTTTTAAGGGTGGAAGCAGCAACAGCACAAAAGGAAGCGACAGCCAGCAGTCTCAGCAGGACAACAGCTCAGCGCCTGAAGCGACACCGGATGATGGCGCTCAGCAGCCTGATGGCGGAAGCGGTACAGCAGCGCCAGCCGAGGGTAACGGTGCCGCATAAATAACATTTGCAAGATAATAAATTGCAGGAGGATAACTTATGAAAGAAAAAGGGAGTGGGAAAGGAAAGGCAGGCATTATAGCGGTACTTGCGGTACTTGCGATAATAGTCCTGTGCTTCGGGACCATAGTCAATTTTGTGACGGACTACTGGTGGTTCAAGGATCTTGGATATACTCAGGTGTTCTTCACAAAGCTCTTCACAGAGATAAAGATAGCGATACCGACGTTTGTAATAACATTCCTGCTTTCGCAGCTATATCTCACGACGCTCAGACGCGAATACTTAAAGAAGCTGGAAACAGTAGAAGGTCATGCGTCCGACAAGTCGATAAAGCGCTTTACGATGCTTATAAGCGCAATATTTGCAGTTGTAATAACATTCCTGCTGACTACATCTCTGTGGCAGCAGATACTTTATTCCATGAACAGTACGGAGTTCAACGTTACAGACCCGATATTCAATAACGATATATCGTTTTATGTGTTTAAGCTTGCGCTCATGAACAGCGCAAGCGGACTTTCGCTCATGGTAATAATCGCATTCCTTATACTGACAGGCATTTACTATATGTACCTTATCAGCGTCCGCAGACCGACTATACTTGAGGACCGTGAGGTCTTTACTGCAGAGGAATACGAGGATATGCAGTCAGGCGGCGCCGGTGACGGCACTGGAGATAATGGGAATGCAGCAAATCATTTTGGCGCGTTCGGTGCTGTATTCGGACAGATGTTTGAGGACGGTCCTTCGATTCCGAAGCCTAAGAAGCAGATGAACAAGAGCAATTTCGCTATACTCGGAAAGATCGCGACGAGACAGCTCGTTATACTCGGCGTGCTCTTCTTCCTTATGATAGCGGCAACGTTCTTCCTCAGACAGTACGACCTTCTGTACTCTGCGTCAGGTGTTGTATACGGCGCAGGCTACACGGATATAAACATAACGCTTCTGGCGTACAGGATAGAAATAGCGCTTGCAGTGATTTCGGCAATAATGCTTATAGTGTGCGCTGCGCGCAAAAAATTCAAGCGTATGCTTATCCTGCCGGTGATAATGATAGTCGTTTCAGTAGGTTCCGGATTACTCGGAAATGCTGTACAGTCGCTTATCGTATCGCCTGATGAATTTAACAAGGAATCTAAATACCTTGAAAACAATATGAAATACACGCAGATGGCGTATGACATAGACCAGGTAAAGGATACTGAATTCTCTGCAAAGGGAACGCTGACTTCGCAGAACATCGTTGACAACCAGGCGACGATATCCAATATCCGTATAAACGACTTTACTCCGTCAAAGCAGTTCTACAATCAGACGCAGAGTATCAGAACGTATTATACTTTTAACGACGTTGACGTTGACAGATACATGATAGACGGCGAGTATACGCAGACATTCCTTTCGGCAAGAGAAATGAACAGCGCAAACCTCGGCGACGATGTTTCGTGGCTGTCAAAGCATATAAAGTATACGCACGGCTACGGCATAACGCTTTCGAGAGTAGACGCGATAACTGCAACAGGTCAGCCGGAAATGCTCGTAGATAATATCCCGCCGGTATCTGACACGCCGGACTTGAAGGTAACTCGTCCTGAGATATATTTCGGCGAATCTACTGACGATTATGTAATAACAAATACATCGGAGCAGGAATTCGACTATCCGAGCGGAACTGAAAACGTTTACAGCAATTACGAGGGCGAGAACGGCATAAAGCTGTCGCTCCTCAAGAGAATATTCTATGCGTTTAAAGAACAGAATATAAAGATCCTTGTTTCTACTAATATAAACAGTGATTCAAAGATACTTTACGAGAGAAATATAATGGACCGCGTTACTAAGATAGCGCCGTTCCTTTCATATGACGCAGACCCGTATATCGTCGTTTCGGAAAGCGGTCAGCTCTACTGGATAATAGACGCGTATACTATGAGCAGCTACTATCCTTACTCTGAAAAGGCTACGCTCGACGATAATATTACAACTTTCAACTATATACGCAACCCTATAAAGGTAGTAGTAAACGCGTATGACGGTTCAACTGATTTTTACAAGGTCACAGATGAGCCGATATGTGATACTGTAAGCAAGATATATCCGGGACTCATAAAGGACGTTTCAGAAATGCCTGAGGACCTGCAGAATCATATAAGATACTCAAATACGCTTTTCGCTATACAGGCAAAGATGTACCAGAGATATCATATGACAGACGTAAGCGCGTTCTACCTCAATGAGGACCGTTGGAGCGTTTCTACAGAGGTCTACGGTCAGGACGAAAAGACGATGGAGCCTAACTACTACATCATGAAGCTTCCGGGAGAAGAGGGCGAAGAGTTCATAAACTCAGTTCCGTTCACTCCGTCAGGCAAGAAGAACATGACAGGCCTGCTCGTTGCCAGAAACGACGGAGATAATTACGGCGAGCTGATAATCTACCGTCTGCCTAAGGATCAGGTAATATACGGTCCGATGCAGATAGAGTCTCAGATAGACCAGAACACAGAGATATCTAAGGAATTCTCGCTTTGGAACTCTTCCGGCTCTAAGTACACGAGAGGTGATATGTTCGTCATCCCTATAGACGACGCGCTGCTTTATGTAGAGCCTGTTTACCTTGAATCATCAAACGACACGAGCCTGCCTGAGGTAAAGAGAGTTATCGTCGCTTACGGCGACCAGATAGCTTACGCGCCTACGCTTGCGGAAGCGCTCGACAGCCTGTTCAACATGGGCGACGCTTATGTTGATAAGAACACTGCCGACGGCTACGGTCCGGGAAGCGGAGACGATTCAAATTCGGACGGCACGGCGAATATAGACTCTATGTCTCTCAGCCAGCTTGCTAAAAAGGCAAATGAGGCATATAATAATGCAGTCTCGGCGCAGAAGAACGGCGACTGGTCAGGCTACGGAAAGTATCTGAACGAGCTTCAGAAGTATCTGAACCAGATGGCGAGCGATTCTTCTACGGACGCTACAGTGTCGGCTGACGCTGCGGGCGGTAATGGTACTGCAGCAATGCAGGACGATACTGCGTTGTCCCCGACCGACGGGGAGGCTGCGTAGGCAGCCCTGCGGCACCAGGCCTGTGACTGATAATCTCCCACCGAAAACCGGGCGGAGCAGAAGCTCCGTAAAATACGCGCCGCACTGATCAAGCGAGCTTGTCAGTGCTCTGCTACGCTTTAAAAGACAAATATAAAAATTAAAATAACGTATTTTGGAGGCAATGAACAATGTTAGACATTAAGAGAATTCGTGACGACTTTGAAAATGTAAAGAAAGCCGTTGAATCAAGAGGCAAGGGCGATTACAATATCGGTCGTACTATCGAGCTTGATGATAAAAGAAGAGCTCTGCTCGCAGAGGTAGAGGCACTCAAGGCTGAGCAGAACAAGGCTTCAAAGGAAATTCCAAAGATGAAGAAGGCAGGCGAGGACACTACTGCTCTTATGGCAGAGATGAAGGAGCTTTCAACTAAGATCGCGGGTCTTGACGAGCAGGTAAAGGCTGTTCAGGCTGAGCTCAGAGACGTTCTTCTCGGAATCCCTAATACACCGAACCCTGACGATCCTATCGGACTTGACGACAACGATAACGTTGAGATCAGAAGATGGGGCGAGCCCAGACAGTTTGATTTTGATTTCAAGCCTCACTGGGATCTCGGTACAGACCTCGGAATCCTTGATTTCGACAGAGCGGCAAAGCTCTCAGGCGCAAGATTTACAGTATACAAGGGTGCAGGCGCAAAGCTCGAGCGCGCTATCATAAACTTCTTCCTCAACCTCCATACTGAGGAACAGGGCTATACTGAAATACTTCCTCCTTTCATGGTAGGCAGAAATGCTATGACAGGTACAGGCCAGCTCCCTAAGTTTGAGGACGATATGTATCACATCCCTGAGGTCGACCAGTTCCTTATCCCTACTGCGGAGGTTCCTGTAACTAACCTCCTGAGCGATGAGATAATCGACGGAGCTGAGCTTCCTATTTACTACACTGCTTATACTCCGTGCTTCAGAAAGGAAGCAGGTTCGGCAGGCCGCGACACAAGAGGTCTTGTAAGACAGCACCAGTTCAACAAGGTAGAAATGGTTAAATTTGTAAAGCCTGAGGATTCTTATGACGAGCTCGAAAAGCTGACTAACGATGCTGAAGAGGTTCTCCAGAAGCTCGGTATCCCTTACAGAGTAATAATCCTCTCAACAGGCGATACAGGCTTCAGCTCAGCTAAGACTTACGATATCGAAGTATGGATGCCAAGCTACGGCAGATATGTTGAAATATCTTCATGCTCAAACTTCGAGGACTTCCAGGCAAGACGCGCCAACATCCGTTTCAGACGCGACGCTAAGTCAAAGCCTGAGTTCGTACACACACTGAATGGTTCAGGTCTGGCAGTAGGCAGAACATTCGCTGCTGTACTTGAAAACTACCAGAACGAGGACGGTTCTATAACTATCCCTGAAGTTCTCAGACCGTTCATGGGCTGCGATAAGATCGAAAAGAAATAAGATGAAGATAAATGTCGGCGATACAGTCGAGCTGAAAAAGCCGCACCCGTGCGGAGGAAACAGGTTTGAGGTCATGTACGCAGGGATGGATTTCAGGATAAAATGCCTGAAATGCGGCTCGCAGATGCGCCTTGACCGTCATAAGCTCGAAAAAAGAATAACGAAGCATGAAGTGAAAAATACCGTTGACATTGATCGGAACACTGAGTATAATACCAATTAATCAAATGCATTGACGGAGCTATTGTGTCAGTCAGAAAGCGTTTCAGAGAGCCGGCGGTCGCTGCGAGCCGGTACGCACGACACCACAGTCTCACTCCCGAGCAGCGTTCCTGAAACAGCTTTAACTGTAAGTAAGGAATGACGGCAGACACCGTTATCATGGTCGAGGGTTTGTTAGAACCTCTGAGAGACTGTACTATATTGCAGTAAGCAGGGTGGTACCGCGGTAATATTGATTTGAATTATCGTCCCTGAAGTCGTAAATATCGGCTTCAGGGACTTTTTGTTTTTCAGGCGCGCCGGGCGCGCAGAAGCTGCATAAGAGGCTTGAAGCAGAAAACATTCGTGCATTAGAGCACATTGGAGCATTAAAAGGTAAGCGTATCGTAACATTGGAATGGGAGGAATAAAAATGAAGCATATCAAGATATTTGATACAACATTACGTGACGGCGAGCAGTCTCCTGGCTGCAGCATGAACCTTAAGGAAAAGATCGAGATGGCGAAGCAGCTCGAAAAGCTGAACATCGACGTTATGGAGGCAGGCTTTGCGGCGTCTTCACCGGGAGACTTCAACTCAGTAAAAACTATCGCTGAAACTATGAAAAGCTGCACGGTAGCCAGCCTCGCAAGAGCTCTTCCGGGAGATATCGACAAGGCTTACGAAGCAGTAAAGGGCGCTGTTTCACCAAGGATACACACATTCATCGCAACTTCGCCTATTCATATGGAGTACAAGCTGCTGATGAAGCCTGAACAGGTTATCGAAAGCGCTGAAAGTATGGTAAAATACGCTGGGAAATACGTTTCTGATATCGAGTTCTCAGCAGAGGACGCTACAAGAAGCGACGTAGAATTCCTGGCTGAAATATTTGACAAGGTAATAAAGGCAGGCGCAACTACTATCAACATCCCTGATACAGTAGGCTACACTACTCCTGAGGAGTATTTCGCATTCCTGACTGCTATCAGAGAAAAATGCCCTGCACTCGACAACGTTGATATCTCAGTTCACTGCCACAACGACCTCGGTCTTGCAGTTGCAAACTCGCTCGCAGCAGTAAGAGCGGGCGCTACTCAGATCGAATGTACTGTAAACGGCATCGGTGAAAGAGCCGGCAACGCTTCCCTGGAAGAATTTGTAATGGCTCTTAAGACAAGAAAAGACATCTACCAGGCAGACACAAGGATCGTTACAACTGAGATCATGAGATCTTCAAAGCTCCTGACGCGCATCACAGGCGTAAAGGTACAGCCAAACAAGGCTATCGTTGGCGAGAATGCGTTTGCTCATGAAGCAGGAATACACCAGGACGGTGTATTAAAGAATAAGGCTACTTATGAAATAATGACACCGGAATCTATCGGTATCACAGAAAAGAGCCTCGTACTCGGAAAGCACTCAGGAAAGGCGGCTCTCAGAGACCGCATCAAGAGCCTCGGCTACGATATAACTGATGAAGAGCTCAACGTTGCATTTGCAAAGTTCAAGGACATCGCAGACAAGAAGAAGCAGGTCTACGACAGCGATATCGAAGCTATCGTTACAAAGGAAACTACTCAGATACCTCGCACTTTCCGTCTCGACAGATTCGTTATCAACAGCGGCAATACTATCACAGCTATGGCTACAGTCCGCATGCTCAAGGAGGACGGCACAAAGGTAGAGGAGGTCGCACAGGGCGACGGTCCTATCGATGCAGCATTCCACGCTATCGAGAGCATCGTAGGCAGAAAGCTCCACCTGGAGGACTACAAGCTGCAGTCTATAACTGAGGGCAAGGACGCGCTCGGCGACGCTACAGTAGCGCTCAGCGAGGAAGGCAGAGAAAGAAACGGCAAGCCTGTTATCACTAAGGGCCGCGGACTCAGTACAGACGTTATCGAAGCAAGTCTTATCGCTTACATCAACGCTGTAAACAAGCTGATTTACGAGGAAAAGGAACACAGCGCGCAGGCATAACTAAAGCAATAAATAAACTCGGCGCTGCCGCGCATTTTGCAGCGCCCGGCGCTGAGTATGAAACATATGGGGCAATGACAAAAGTAAACATCAGAAAGGAAGAACTGAAATTATGGGAATGACCATGACACAGAAGATTCTGGCTGCGCACGCAGGTCTGGAATCTGTAAAGGCAGGACAGTTTATCGAAGCTAAGCTCGACGCTGTTCTCGCAAACGACATCACAGGTCCGGTCGCTATAAAGCAGCTGCCGGCAATGGGCGCAAAGGAAGTATTTGACAAGGACAGAGTTTACCTTATCCCGGATCACTTTACTCCAAATAAGGACATAAAGGCGGCTGAGCAGTGCAAGATCGTAAGAGAATTTGCAAGAGCCCAGGAGCTTTCAAACTACTTTGAAGTAGGCCGCGTAGGTATCGAGCACGCACTGCTCCCTGAACAGGGTCTCGTAACAGCAGGCGACGTAGTTATCGGTGCTGACTCTCACACATGTACATACGGCGCTCTCGGCGCATTCTCTACAGGCATGGGTTCTACTGATATCGCAGCAGGCATGGCAAGAGGCTACTCTTGGTTCAAAGTTCCTGCAGCTATAAAGTTTGAGCTCGTAGGCGAGCCTCAGGGCTGGGTAAGCGGCAAGGACGTTATCCTGCACATCATCGGAATGATAGGCGTTGAAGGCGCTCGTTACAAGTCTATGGAATTCACAGGCGAGGGTGTTAAGCACCTCAGCATGGATGCTCGTCTGACTATCTGCAACATGGCTATCGAAGCAGGCGCAAAGAACGGCATTTTCCCTGTTGACGAAGTAACTCTCGAATACCTCAAGGGCAGATCAAAGCACGAGCCGAGAGTATTTGCCGCAGACGCTGACGCAGAATACGAACAGACTATCACTATCGACCTGTCTCAGCTCAAGCCGACAGTAGCGTTCCCGCACCTGCCTGAAAACACAAAGACTATCGACAATGTAGGCGACGTAAAAATCGATCAGGTAGTTATCGGCTCATGCACGAACGGAAATATCTCAGATATGGAGGTTGCAGCAAAGATCCTCAAGGGCCGCAAGGTAGCCGACAACGTAAGATGCATCATCTTCCCTGGAACGCAGAACGTTTACAAGACTTGCATCCGGAACGGCTGGGCTGAGATATTCATCGACGCGGGCGCTGTTCTGTCAACTCCGACATGCGGACCATGCCTCGGCGGTCACATGGGTATCCTCGCAGCAGGCGAAAGAGCGGTAGCTACGACTAACCGTAACTTCGTAGGCCGTATGGGTCACGTTGACTCAGAAGTTTACCTCGCAAGCCCTGCAGTAGCGGCTGCTTCAGCAGTAGCAGGCAAGATAGCTGACCCTGATGAAATAGCAGGTAAGGCTGAATAATCAATAATAAGGGCAAAAAATGCGGCAGAGCCGCATCTCCCGTGCGCCCGGCGCACCCACGGTCTGCCGCTTCGCGGCAGACAAGGACTAAGCGGCGGCAGGCCGCCGCGCATTACAGTTTATATATTTATTCATAATAATTTTAACGGAAGGAGAAACCTATGGGTTTTGCATATAAATACGGGGACAACGTTGATACAGACGTTATCATCCCTGCAAGATATCTTAATACTTCAGAGCCTGCAGAGCTTGCAAAGCACTGCATGGAGGACATCGACGCTCAGTTTGCGGGCAAGGTAGTTGAAGGCGATTTTATCGTTGCCGATAAGAATTTCGGCTGCGGTTCTTCTCGTGAGCATGCGCCTATCGCTATAAAGGCTTCAGGCGTAAAGTGCGTTATCGCTGCTTCATTTGCGAGAATTTTCTTCAGAAACTGCATAAATATCGGTCTGCCTATCATGGAGTGTCCTGAAGCAGCTGCGAAGATCAGCTCGGGTGACGATATCGATGTTAATTTCGACACAGGCGTTATTACAAACAACACAAAGGGTGAGACTTACCAGTCTGAGCCGCTGCCTGAGTTCCTGCAGAATCTTATCGCGCAGGAAGGTCTTGTAAATTACACTAAGAGCAAGCTTCAGAATAAGTAAAGATATTTGGTTTATACTGCGGCTTGCACAGCATTTCACAAAACAATAATCAACAAGGTCAAATATGACCGATCGGAGGAATATTAAAATGGAATTTAATATCGCAGTTATAAAAGGTGACGGAATCGGCCCTGACGTTGTAGATCAGGCAATGCTCGCGCTCGACAAGGTGGGCGAGGTATACGGTCACAAGTTCAATTATACAGAAGTACTCGCAGGCGGCTGCGCTATCGATGAATACGGCGTACCTCTGCCACAGAGCACTATAGACGTCTGCAAGGCAAGCGACGCTGTTCTGCTGGGCGCTGTAGGCGGTCCTAAGTGGGACGAGCAGCCGAGCAGCAACCGTCCTGAAAGAGCGCTCCTCGGCCTCAGAAAGGAACTCGGTCTTTTCGCTAATATCCGTCCTGCAATGATGTTTGACGAGCTGGCTGACGCAAGCCCGCTCAAGCCTGAGATAATCGCCGGCGGTTTTGACATGGTAGTATGCAGAGAGCTTATCGGCGGTATATACTTCGGCGAAAGAGGTTCAAAGGAAACTGAAATGGGTCCTGCCGCATACGATGTAGAGCAGTACTCTGAGGGTGAAGTAAAGAGGATCGCTGAGATGGCGTTCGATATGGCTATGAAGAGAAACAAGAAGGTAACGAGCATCGATAAGGCTAACGTTCTTGACAGCTCAAGACTCTGGAGAAGAGTTGTTACCGAGGTAGCAAAGAACTATCCTGAGGTAGAGCTGAATCATTTCTACGTAGACAACGCTGCTATGCAGATCGTAAGAAATCCAAAGCAGTTCGACGTTATCCTGACAAGCAATATATTCGGCGATATCCTGTCTGATGAAGCAAGCCAGGTAACAGGCTCTATCGGCATGCTCCCTTCTGCTTCACTGGCTGAAGGCAGCTTCGGCATGTACGAGCCTATCCACGGAAGCGCTCCTGACATCGCAGGACAGGACATTGCAAACCCTATGGCTACTATCCTTTCTGCTGCAATGATGCTCAGATATACGTTCAACCTCGGCAAGGAAGCTGATGCTATCGAAAACGCTGTAAAGCAGGTACTCGCTGACGGCGTGCGCACAGGCGATATTGCGAAGCCGGGTGAAAAGGTTTACGGAACTAAGGAAACAGGCAAGCTGATCGCTGAGGCTATAAAGTAATCGGGCTTTACCTCGAATCTTTAATCATATGGAATAAAATGTATATTATCCTGCGCGCGTCACCGCGCGGGCAGGTCATGGAATTGAATATAGGAATGATATGAAAAGTCCGTGATGCCGGTGTTCCTTTGATGAACACCGTTGCTCCGGACTTTTATGGTTGATTGGGATATTGATTTGTATCGTCTATTTACTATCTACTATCTATTATCTATTATCTATTATCTATTATCTATTGTGCTCGCGCATCATCATGCCGAGGTCTTCAAATATATCATGCGGGAGCATGCATGTCTGGCTGCGGCGCGCTGAGCAGCGTTCTGCGGCGCGGCCGTGAAGCCATACACCGCATATGGCGGCGTCCTCAGCGCTGAGCCCCTGTGCGGCGAGAGAGCCTATCATGCCTGCAAGTATATCGCCGCTGCCGCCGCGGGCGAGGCCTGAATTGCCGGAAGTGTTTCTGTATATGCGGCCGTTCGGCGTCGCTATTATCGTCCTGTGCTCTTTAAGGACTACGACGCAGTTGTTTTTTATGGCATATAATACGGCTATTTCTGCCGGTGACTGCTTTATATAGCTTATAGTGCATCCGCAGAGACGGGCGAGCTCTCCGGGGTGCGGGGTTATTATAACACTGCCGTCTGATGCTGCTCGCGGCAGCATAGTCAGGCTTGAACGGGCATAGGTCAGGGCTGCAGTATTATTGCGGCGCGCGAGGGCGTTCAGCGCGTCAGCGTCGAGTACTGCGGTAATGTTGGCATCTGTGACGAGTGCTTTAGTTAATGCAGCTGTATCGTCAGTGTTTCCCATTCCGGGGCCGATGACGAGCGCAGAATAACCGTTGTCGAGCTCTGTACGGAGCTTTGCAGCTTCCGACGCGTCTATCCCGCCGAAGTATTCACCTTTTTCGTTCGGCGCATCAGACCGGCGGCAGGACATAAGTATAGCCTCCGGCATGCGCGGCTGCACTGACGCGAAAACAGGTTCTACCGTAGCGAGCGTAGCTATGCCGCAGCCGCTGCGCAGCGCGCCTTCCGTACAGAGCGCTGCGGCTCCGCGGAAGCGTGAGCTTCCGGCCACACAGAGGACTTTTCCGTATGTTCCCTTGTGGCTCTCCTGTACGCGTTCGGGAACGCGCTCCCATACCATATTTTCTGTTATTTCTTTTATCCTGAGTCTGAGGCGTTCTCCCATTACCTTTTTCCCTCCCGATTTTTTATTTAAATATATTTTATCAGCGCAGACCTGCAACTGCAAGGTCGTGTTTTTCGAGGAAGCAGTGTCGGAAAAAGCATTGAAAATCAATAAAAATGTAACTGTATGAAATATTTTGACATCACAATAACAATGTATACAAAATATAAGTATGTAAATAATTATGTTTAATTGAAACAAAATAGTTTGGATAAATCCGCATAATGTGTTAAAATGAATGTGTAAGAAAGATCTGTGGGTGCGCCGGGCGCACGCTCGATCGTTAAAATATTATCGTGTCGGTATTCGATATATTACACAGATCGTATTGGATTATATAACTTATTAAATATTATAAATAAGGAGGCAACTGTTTATGAAGGATGTAGTAATCGTAAGTGCAGTAAGAACACCTATCGGTCGTTTCGGAAAATCTTTAAACAACGTTACTGCTGTTAAGCTCGGTGAGATAGCTATAAAAGAAGCTGTATCGCGTGCGGGCATCGACCCTGCGAGCATCGATGAAGTTATCTACGGATGCGTACTGCAGGCAGGCCAGGGCCAGGGTGTTGCAAGACTTGCGGCTATGGGTGCAGGCATTCCTAAGGAAGTTCCTGCCATGACTGTCAATAAGCTGTGCGGTTCGGGTCTGAGAACTATAAGTATGGCTGCTCAGGTAATAAAAGCGGGCGATGCTGACATCATAGTTGCCGGAGGTACTGAGAGCATGACTATGGCTCCGTATCTCGTTCCTAAGGCAAGATGGGGCGCTCGTATGGGCAACGTTCAGATGGAGGACGATATGCTCAGAGACGGCCTTACAGATACATTCAGCGGGCTGCATATGGGTATAACTGCTGAAAACGTTGCGGAGCAGTGGGGCATCACAAGAGAAGCTCAGGATGATTTCTCATTCAAGTCACAGCAGAAGTGCGAGGCTGCTATAAAGGCAGGCAAGTTTAAGGATGAGATAGTTCCTGTGGAAGTTCCTCAGTGGGACGGAAGCACGGTCGTATTTGATACAGATGAACACCCTATCCCGGGCATCGCAAGAGAAGCATTTGACGGCGCAAAGCCTGCGTTCAAGAAGGACGGCACTGTTACTGCTCTTAACGCTTCAGGCATAAACGACGGCGCTGCCGCTGTAGTTGTAATGTCTGCTGAAAAGGCTGAAGAGCTCGGCATCAAGCCGCTCGCAAAGATAGTTTCTTATGCATCTGCAGGTGTTGATCCTTCTATAATGGGTATCGGACCTGTTCCTGCTACTAAGAAGGCTCTTGAAAAGGCGGGCATAACGCTTGACGATATCGATCTGATAGAAGCAAATGAAGCTTTTGCGGCTCAGTCTGTAGCTGTAGGAAACGACCTCGGTTTCGACCCTGAAAAGCTGAACGTAAACGGCGGCGCTATAGCGCTCGGTCACCCTATCGGCGCGTCAGGCTGCAGGATACTTGTTTCTCTGCTTTACGAGATGGAGAGACGCGATTCAAAGTACGGTCTGGCTACTCTCTGCATAGGCGGCGGTATGGGTACTGCAATGGTAGTGGAAAGAGTGTAAGAGAAGGATAGTGTAAAAACCGGATAATTAACTGCTTTCTTAATAAAAAATTAAATAAATAACGGCAAGGGCCGCCTGCTTTGAAAGCGGGCGGCTTTTGCTGTATAATAAGGTTAAAGATACTAAAAAGCAAAAGACGGAATGGAGTGGAATGGAACGGAATAGATATGATAAAGAAATCGATCTCATGTAAGACTTACGCAAAGATAAATCTGTCGCTCGATGTTACAGGCGTGCGTGACAACGGTTATCACGAGGTTGCCATGGTCATGCAGGGGATAGATCTGTATGATGAAATGCGTGTGCGGGTATTTCCGGCGGATGAGCATAAAATAACGCTTAAGACAGATAAGTATTTTATACCGACAGATGCAAGGAATACGGCGTATAAGGCGGCACAGCTCATGATGGACGAATGCGGTCTTGAACCGATGGAAATACGGATAGACATAAAAAAGACTATCCCGGTCGCTGCCGGCCTGGCCGGCGGAAGCTCGAACGCTGCAGGCGTTATAATGGCGCTTAACGCAATGCTGGAGCTTGGTCTTGATCTGAAAAAAATGTGCGAGCTGGGTCAGAAGATCGGTGCTGATGTGCCATTCAGCATGATGACGATGGCAGCAGCAGAGCCGGAGCTTGGAGTTGACGGAGGCGCGACATGCGCGCTTGCAGAGGGGATAGGAGAAGTATTGACACCGCTCAGACCGGTCGATTTCTGGGTAACTCTCGCGAAACCGCCTATAGCTGTTTCAACGCCTTCTGTGTACAAGTGGCTCGACGAGGTCGGTGAGTACGGTCACCCTGATACAGAGAAGGTGCTTGAGGGCGTCAGAGCCGACAGTCTTGAAATTGTGGCGGCAGGAATGGGTAATGTGCTCGAAAATGTTACATTGCAGCGCTTTCATGAAGTAATGCAATTAAAAGAACAGCTGCGCGCATGCGCAGAGACAGCGGCGCCCGGGGCGCCGACGATGATGAGCGGCAGCGGTCCGACGGTGTATTCGCTGTTTAACGACCGTGAGAGCGCAGAAGCGGCTGAAGCAGCTTTGCGAAATTCTGTGAACAATAAAAAGACGGACATTTTCTGCGTAAAAACTATCTGATTTTTCTGTACATTGCACCTTGTATACATAGTACAATTGAAGTATAATTATTGATGCACTACCGGAGAACATCGCAGTCCGTATCGATGAAAGTCCGCTTGAGGCAAGCAGAGCCCTGTATTTCAGGAAGGTATAGACGTAAATAGCATGAACGCAGATGCAGGACGATACGGGCAAAAGCAGTGGTGTATCGGTAAAAATACATAATTTTTATACAAGTGAGGTTAGAACAAGTGTTAAACATCAACATGCAGCAGCATAAACCACTTAGAATTTTAGTTTACGAGGAGCTTCGTATGCTGATCATGACGGGTCAGATAAAGCCGGGTACAAGAATGATGGAAATAGATCTCGCCGAAAGCATGGGCGTGAGCAGAACTCCTGTCAGAGAAGCCATCAGACAGCTCGAAAAGGATAATCTCGTAACTATAGAGCCGAGAAGAGGCGCTTATGTTTCTGACATTTCTGCAGTTGACCTTGAGGATATGCTCATAGTGCGTGAGCCGCTCGAGGGTCTGGCTACATATCTTGCGACACAGCGCATGACAGATGAGGAAATAGAAGTTATAAAAGGCGTAAACGAAGAATATGAAGCAGCACTCCGCGACAATGACAAGGAAAAGATGATCCAGTCTGATACGCATTTCCACAACCTCATAACTCAGGGAAGCGGAAACGAGTATCTTATAAACATCCTGCTTGAGCTCCAGGAGCAGGTGCTGAGATTCAGATATATTTATTTTAAATCATCAAAGAGAGCAGAGGAAGTCGTAAACGAGCACAGAATGATCCTCGAGGCTCTCACAAACAGAGATGCAGACGCGGCACGCACTTACTGCAAGGAGCACATAAAGAAGCTCCGCGAAGCGATAACTCAGGAAAAGGATTTCCACCCTGAGATAATAAACGAGCCGGGCAGAGCATAAAAGCATAAGAGGGGCGATTTATCATGGCAGACAGATCATTCGAAACAGGTCCTATAAGACCGCCAAGCGAGGCTAACAGCCTGCTTCTGCAGGTGACGCAGGGATGCACATGGAACAAATGCAGATTTTGTGTTGTGTACAGAGGCTCGCAGTTTCATATGCTGCCGCCTGAGAGGGTAAAGCAGAATATCGACAACATGGCATATTTCCGCGATATGATAAAGTCATTTTCGCGTGTGAACGGTCATATCGATAAGGAAGGTCTGTATGCAGAGCTCGAAAAGCTGACGCAGGATGAGCTGCAGTGCTTTTACATGGTATATAACTGGCTGTCTCACGGAGGAAAGTCAGTATTCCTTCAGGACGGCAACTCAGTAGCGCTTAAGCCGGAAAAGCTTGCAGATATATTAAACTATTTAAGAGAAAAATTCCCTCATATAGAGCGGATAACGACATATGGGCGCGCCGAGACGCTGTCAAGATGGTCTGTCGAGCAGCTGAAGCTGCTGCGTGAAAGCGGACTTGACCGTATCCATACCGGATTTGAGAGCGGGTCTGACAAAGTCCTTGAGCTCATAAACAAGGGTCTGACGCAGAAACAGGAGATAGAGGGCGGCCTTAAGGTAAAGGAAGCAGGAATGGAGCTTTCCGTATACTTTATGCCGGGCATAGGCGGCGTCGAGTTTTCCGGGGAAAATGCCTCAGAAACAGCGAAGGTCGTGAATGAAATATCACCTGATTTCGTCCGCCTGCGGACATTCGTGCTCAAGACTGATTCTGAAATGTACGAAATGCTTCAGAAGGGCGAGTTTACAGAGTGCAGCGACATTATGAAGCTTGCTGAGATACGCAGCCTTATAGCCGGAATAACAGCGCCTGACGTTAATATAGTCAGCGACCATATAGTGAACCTCATAGGCAATATGAACGGACGAATAGGTTCTGACAAGGAGCGCCTGCTCGCGCAGGCAGACAGAGTGCTTCAGCTTCCGAAGGAAGAACAGCGCCTGTACCAGCTGACACGCAGACACGGAATAATAGATGACCTGCCGCAGCTTGCGATGCTCACGCCGCAAAGACGGGAGCACCTGCAGCAGATATGTGATTCATATAAGGATGAGTCATCGTGGGAGGCGCATCTTAACAGCATACTTCGTCAGTATGTTTAGTACGTTATCTTTGCATTGCTGATATTCATGGCATTTAGTAATGTAAAATTAAAATATATGATTTTTGAATAATATTTCGGGCATGGGACTGTCGCAAAGCGCGGCAGTCCTTTTGTATGTGCGAAAATGCATACTTCGTGTATTTAAAATGAAAAGTCATACATGCTCCCGTCCGTTCATATAGAT
>CAVGAH010000029.1:0-7142 GCA_963627215.1 bacterium
AGCCATGAGCAAAACTCCAAAAGAGTAGTAATTGCAATGGTTTCCGGCCATGGCTAAAACCTAAAATCACTCCATTGATATAGAAAGCGAAGCCTCTTTGGGGTAAAATTGACTTTTTATCGGTTCAAGTCCGCCTCACGGCGGCCTCCGCGTCACCATATGGCATCACCGCCTTTTACGGTACGCAAAAAAGCCGAAGTCAGGGCACACTTATCCCTGACTTCGGCAACGATGTTTTTGAAATTTTTACGAGATGCGACTTGACATACCGAAAAAAATGGCGCTATGCTCCTGTCTGAACTGAACTGAACTGAACTGAACTGAACTGAACTGAACTGAACTGAACTGAACTGAACTGAACTGAACTGAACTGAACTGAACTGAACTGAACTGAACTGAACTGAGAGAATTGTCGCATGTGCCTCTCATCATTGTCAAGCCCTCCCTTCGCTTTTTGCGGTCAAAATGGTGCAAAATCCTCTGCCCATAAGTATATGAATATAGTATAGCTGATGCCGCTCAATTTCACAACCGCTTTTTGAATCTTTCCACCCCAATCGGGTGGAAAAGAAGCAGAGCCTCCGGCAGCATACAAAACAACAACAGGCTGTAAAGCAACGCAATAATATTGTATACATATTCGACGATACTTTATGATATCAAATATCATGCTATAATACCTATCAAGTTCTAAATTCAAAACAATCCTGTATTTCCGCCGGGCGGAAGCACGCTTTTTCTTACATTCATATATTATTACTTTATTAATTAATATCATTATGGGAGGTAAAACATTATGGGACATTTAAAGGGCAAAACTGCGATCATAACAGGCGGCGGCAGAGCTGTTCTCGCTGACGGAACATGCGGCTCTATCGGCTATGGCATAGCTACAGCCTACGCAAAAGAAGGCGCTAACCTCGTACTCACAGGCAGAAACATGCAAAAGCTCACAGACGCTAAAACAGAGCTCGAAGACCTTTACAAAATAAAGGTGCTCCCTGTTCAGGCCGATGTCAGCGCAGGCACGAACAATGAAGCTACTGTTCAGAATGTCGTAAACAAGACTATCGAAACATTCGGGAGCATCGATGTGCTCATCAACAACGCTCAGGCATCCGCTTCAGGCGTAAGCATCGCAGACCACACTACGACGCAGTTTGATCTCGCCATATATTCAGGCCTTTACGCTGCGTTCTACTATATGAGAGCATGCTACCCTTACCTCAAAGAGTCAAAGGGCTCAGTCATAAATTTCGCCTCAGGCGCCGGACTTTTCGGCAATTACGGACAGGGAGCATACGCTGCAGCAAAGGAAGGGATCCGCGGACTTTCAAGAGTAGCCGCTACAGAATGGGGTCCGGACGGCATAAACGTAAACGTTATCTGCCCGCTTGCATGGACTGCTCAGCTCGAAAAATTCCAGATCGACTACCCTGACGCATTCAAAGCAAATGTAAAAATGCCGCCGGCAGGCCATTATGGCGATGTAGAAAAAGAAATAGGCCGCGTCTGCGTACAGCTCGCTTCACCTGACTTCAAGTACATGAACGGCGAAACGCTCACTCTTGAAGGCGGCATGGGACTCAGACCGTAATAAAAAATACAAGGAGCACTATTAATGATATGGGAGCACCGCTGAAAATTCTTATATTTTACAATCTACGAATAAATTTAAGTTACAAATAAATTTTATACATTACTGCCGTCACCGGCATAGCATAGCTGGGCGAAATCCGTACAGCTATGCTGCTTATATTTTAGCAACTATTTTTAGTTGCATTTTTCTGTTTACGAGATATAATGTAATTAAGGAGGTATATCACATGGGCCAAAAAGAAAAGCTTATCAAACTCCTGAAATCAAAGCCAAAAGATTTTACCTTTGACGAAGCTGAAACGCTTCTTTCATACTTAGGATACACACGATCAAATAAAGGAAAAGCAAGCGGCTCACGCATAATATTTACACATCCCTATTATGGCAGTATCTTGCTCCATAGGCCGCATCCTCAAAAAGAACTGAAATCTTACCAAATAAAACAATTAATACAAATACTGGAACAGGAGGGTCTGATATGAATAACACGATTCATTACAAAGGTTATATAGGCAGCATAGAATTTTCCGAAGAAGACAGCGTATTTTACGGAAAAGTCCTTGGTATCCGTTCCCTTATCTCATACGAAGGTGAAAGCGCAAAAGAACTTCTTGACGACTTTCACGGCGCCGTAGACGACTACCTCGAAACCTGTAAAGCCGAAGGCACAGAACCTGAAGCTGCCTTCAAAGGCAGCTTCAATGTCCGCATTTCTCCCGAACTTCACAAGAATCTCTTCATGTACGCAGCTGCACAGAAGATGTCAATGAACCGCTGCATAGAAAATATCCTTAAAACGTCCCTTGCAGCTAAAATATCGCAGGATTTGAATGAATAACCGAAATAAATACCACGGTCTATGCTCTGAAGCTGTGTGTACAGCCGCATCACGTAGCCCTTGCGGATTCTAAGTAAATAATTGCTGCTGCCCTGTTGTGTTTTACGGCATGACAATGTCGAATTATGTATGTTGACATCGGTCAGATAATATAATATATTAAGAATAAATAAGAGGGAGTAACCGACAGCCAGTGCGTCCGCCCGACGGACCCGAAGGTTGTTTACGGTGTCGTCAGTACGACGGTCGTTATGATAAAGAAGGCCGTCCGTATCGTAATGAAACGGTGAGACTTTTATTGCATGTTTTTGGCGTGCAATAAAAGTCTCTTTTTGTTTTAGTCAAAAAGGAGGAATTAATTTATGCTTACGAAGGAACAGGCAAGGCAGAATCAGGAAAGATACGGTCCGAATGAGCTTGAAGAGGGCGCAGGGAAAAGCACACTGCAGATATTTCTTGAACAGTTCAAGGATTTTCTCGTTATCATTCTCATAATAGCAGCCGTAGTTTCCGCGTTTCTCGGAGAGGTCGAAAGCACCGCAGTCATACTGGCGGTAATAACTATGAACGCGATACTGGGCACGGTTCAGACTTTGAAAGCCGAGCAGTCGCTCAACAGCCTTAAGCAGCTTTCAGCGCCGGAGGCGAAGGTCATGCGCGACGGCGAGCTTATCAAGATACCGGCGCGCGAGGTGACAGTAGGCGACGAAGTCATAGTCGAGGCAGGCGATATGATACCTGCTGACGGAAAGCTGCTGACGTGCGCAAGCCTTAAGGTTGATGAAAGCGCTTTAACAGGCGAGAGCCTTTCGGTAGAAAAGTCGCTCGACGAAGTTCCCGAGGGCGCGGCGCTCGGCGACAGGACGAACTGCGTATTTTCAGGCAGCTTTGCGACGTACGGCCGCGCCTCGTTTGAAGTAACGGCCATCGGGATGCAGACGGAAGTAGGAAAAATAGCAGGACTGCTTCACAGTGCATCGGAAAAGCAGACGCCGCTGCAGAGAAACCTTGATGAATTCGGTAAAAAGCTTTCTATCGTAATAATGGTATTTTGCGCGGTGCTGCTCGGCGTCAGCATGCTGCGCGGAGATTCGTTCATAAACGCATTTATGTTCGCCGTAGCGCTTGCCGTGGCTGCCATACCGGAGGCGCTCAGCTCGATAGTGACGATAGTGCTTTCGTTCGGAACGCGCAAGATGGCAAAGGAGCACGCTATAATCCGCAAGCTGCAGGCCGTAGAAGGTCTGGGAAGCGTTTCGGTAATATGCTCGGACAAGACAGGTACGCTCACACAGAACAAAATGACGGTAGAAAATTATTACGTTGACGGAAAAGATACACCCGCAGCGGATATCGATACGGCAGACCGCGCGCAGAAGGAGCTTTTGCAGTTCAGCATGCTCTGCAATGATTCAACGAATAAAGATGGAAATGAGATAGGCGACCCGACAGAAACGGCGCTCATAAATCTCGGAACTAAGCTTGGGATAGAGCCGGAAACAGTCCGCAGCGCGTACCCGCGCCTGTCGGAAGTCCCGTTTGACAGCGACAGAAAGCTCATGTCTACTGAGCACCTTATAGACGGCGAATATATGATGGTCGTAAAAGGTGCGACAGATATACTCATAAACAGAGCAAAAAATATACAAATTACCAATATGGTAAGAAGACTTACAGATGAGGACCGCCGGGCGGTCGAGCTTCAGAATAGAAAATATTCGGAAAACGGCCTGAGAGTGCTTGCATTCGCAGTAAAAAAGCTTGAATCTGAAAAACAGCTGAGTGAAGCAGACGAGAATGACCTGACATTTATAGGGCTTATCGCCATGATGGATCCGCCGCGCGAAGAATCAAAGCTCGCCGTAGCCGAGTGCATAAACGCAGGTATAAAGCCCGTGATGATAACAGGCGACCACAAGGTTACAGCGTCAGCCATAGCGAAGCGCATAGGCATACTGAAGGATGCGTCGGAAGCTTGCGAGGGCGCGGTAATAGAAAGCATGACAGATGAAGAGCTGAAGGAATTCGTGCCGGGTATATCAGTATACGCGCGCGTCTCGCCTGAGCATAAGATACGCATAGTGCGCGCATGGCAGGAGCGCGGTAACACAGTAGCGATGACAGGCGACGGCGTAAACGATGCCCCGGCGCTCAAGCAGGCTGACATCGGCGTAGCCATGGGAATAACAGGCAGCGAGGTATCAAAGGACGCTGCTGCAATGGTCCTTACAGACGATAATTTCGCGACTATAGTAAAGGCGGTGGAAAACGGAAGAAATCTGTATAAAAATATCAAAAACGCCATACAATTCCTGCTTTCGGGCAACTTTGCCGCTATACTTGCAGTACTTTACGCGTCACTTGCCGCGCTGCCCGTGCCGTTTGCGCCGGTGCATCTGCTGTTTATAAACCTGCTGACAGACAGCCTTCCGGCGATAGCGCTCGGTCTGGAGCCGCACAGCAGAGAAGTCATGAACGAAAAGCCGCGCCCGGTGAATGAGTCTATACTGACAAGACCGTTTTTACTGAGCGTCGGAACGGAAGGACTGTGCATAGGCGTGATAACGATGATCGCATTCATGACAGGCTATACAGGTCAGGATGGAAACGCCCTCCTTGCAAGCACGATGGCGTTTGCGACACTTTGCGCGAGCAGACTCGTACATGGCTTCAACTGCAAGTCAGACCGCCCGGTGGTATTTACAAATAGATTTTTCAATAATATGTATCTTATCGGGGCGTTCGTCCTCGGTATGCTGCTCATAACAGCCGTAGTTATGATCCCCGC
Organism: bacterium; assembly: GCA_963627215.1. Taxonomy (GTDB): domain Bacteria; phylum Bacillota; class Clostridia; order Peptostreptococcales; family Anaerovoracaceae; genus CAKQOE01. The sequence goes on from CAVGAH010000029.1 coordinate 5,226, forward strand.
GCTGCATGGACTCTTCCAGGTGCAGACACTGACATTTGCGCAGCTGATGACAGTATATGCACTCGCGCTTTTAAACCTGCCGGTGATACAGCTCATGAAATTCATAAGAGTGAAAATATGAAGTATACTTGTTCGTATTGTTTAAAATCTGCATTGAATAATATATAATTGTAAAGGGTATATTTACAGAATTTTCGAAAAGAGGAATTGTATAATTATGGAAATAAGGAAGACGGCTATAGTCGGCGCGGGCGCGCTGGGGATCATGTATGCGGAGCGTATAAAGAGGTTTATCAATGGGACAGCCGGAACTGCAGGCGGTGACAGTGTTAGCTTTGTTATGGATCATGCGCGTTATGAGCGTCATAAGGATGACGTTTACACGGTGAACGGGGCGCGTGTTGATTTTGATATAAGGAGCTGTGAGGACTACGGCGCGGCTGATCTTGTTATCGTTGCGGTCAAGGCTACGGGGCTCAAAAGCGCGATGAACGACGTTATCGCAAAAATAACAGATGAGCATACGGTCATAATTTCAGTGCTGAACGGGATATCGAGCGAGGAAATGCTCGGAGAAATGTTTGACGCGAGCCGCATAGTGCCTTGCGTAGCAGCGGGAATGGACGCAATGCGCGATGGAAGCGACCTGAAATTCACACAAATGGGCAAGCTGCTCGTCGGCCCGGCCGACCCCGGACAGAGGGAAGCGCTTGACGCTGTAATTCAGTATTTTGAACGCATTGACATGCCTTACAGCCTCGAAGAGGATATAATGCACTCGATGTGGGCGAAATTTATGCTCAACGTCGGCTGCAACCAGACCTGCATGGTGTACGACTGCACATACAGTCAGATGCTCACGGAGCCGGAAATAAACAAGTCATTCATGGAAGCGATGCTGGAAGTCGTTGCTATATCAGAGAAAGAAGGCATCGGCCTTGGTCAGAGCGATATAGAACACTATATAAATATCATAAAGTCTCTCGACCCGGACGGTTACCCGTCGATGAGCCAGGACGCAAAAGCGCATCGCATATCAGAATCAGACCTGTTCGCCGGAACAGTTATTCGCATAGCTGAGAGGCACGGCGTAGATGTTCCTCGCAACAGGTGGCTGCTGGAGCAGATACTTAAAATAGAAAGTAAATATTAGTTATAATCTGCAGCGTGAAAAGGCCACTCAGTCCGTAAGGCCTGCATAACCGTATCCTGCGGGTCATCTACTTGCTATAGGAAAAAAGACCGCAAAGCATCGGGGGTTATTCCGATGCCTTACGGTCTTTTTTTGTCGTTAAGTATTCTCTGCATCTTCTTCCCGCAGCCCTATCCGACGGGCTGCGGGAACCGAGAACGATGCGATGTTATTTTACTTGTTGTACGCTCTGAACAGTAACGTAACGATCTGTCCTCTCGTGCATGTGTTGTCGGAGCCGAACAGTCCGCCGCCGATTCCCTCGGTGACGCCGTTCTCAGCCGCCCAGGCAACAGCCTCGGCATACCAGCTTCCGGCAGGCACGTCGCTGAACGCCGTGCGCGCGGTCGCCGGAGAGAAAAGGAACTTAAAAAAGTGCGCGCAAAGGCGCGTCCCGCCCGAAAAAGCTCCGGGCAGAACGCGCCTTATATGCAAAATATGGGCAACACTAATTGACAGACTTTGTCTGTCTGTCTATCTATTTGTCTGTCTATTTGTCTGTCTATTTGTCTGTCTGATTATGGGACAAAATCTCATTTTGTCAAGCCCTTTATGCGAAAAAACGCTTTTTTTAAAGTTTTCTAAATTTTAAAAGCGGCGGAAAGCCCGCACCGCCACATTAAGAAAAAACTTTACAGGATTATCGCATATTTTTCAAGAAATTTTTCCAATCTGAGATAATTTTTCTTACGGATATCATGCATCCGTTTTGTTTTTTTTACAGC
>CAVGAH010000029.1:7275-22427 GCA_963627215.1 bacterium
TCCGTTTTGTTTTTTTTTTACAGCTCCTGTCCGAAAAGATCCTTTTCATGAGCCTTTATGTATGGGTAAACTATCTCAAGAAAGCTTTTATGATTGCAGAAATTCTGCGGTCCGACCTTAAACGCTTCATCGAGCATAGGACCTGTCCTTATAGCCGGTATTACAGTTATCGCATCTACCGAGCCCTCGGAAAGCGCCCTGAAATCTTCAAGGTCTGCCGAAACCATGTATATTACCTCCGGTCCCGGCGAAAACGGCGGATCGTCCTCTCTGTGTATGAATATAGTCGCTACCTCGTGATCGTGACCTGAAACCTCGCGGAATTCCGCTATCTCAGTCAGATCATCCTCGCTGAGCTGCAGTCCTGTTTCCTCCCACATCTCGCGAGTCATTGCAAGACGCGGCGTTTCACCCGCAGACACGTGTCCTCCCGCAGTTATGTCGTACCTGCCCGGATGGCTCTTCTTCTCAAAAGACCGCCTCTGCAGATATATACGCGGACCTCTGTCCGACATTCCTACGACCCAGCACTGTGCCACCCTGTGCCACATGCCGTTGTAATGCACTACGGGCCTTGCAAATACGCCTATTTCATTCATATTTTCATCATACGCAGTCAGCATCTCCTGCTCTCGCTTACTGCGCTTGTTCGGACGCTTTGATCTCATACGAAACCGCCTTTATTTAAACGAATTAAAGAAGTTTATTATTCCTGTTGCATCGGCCTGTGCGAGTCTCTGTCTGAACGCGCTCGTCTTCATGAGCTGGCACTCTGACTGATTAGTATAGAATCCATGCTCTATCAGAACTGAAGGCATTTCAGTATTTCTGCTGACATACAGACCCTTTTCACCGACGCCTGTTTTCTTTATACCTCTGTCTGTGAATTCAGTTATAGATGCCTTTGTAGCCGCTTCTATCGACTTTGCGGCCTTTTCAGATACGCCGCCTGTTTTATGTATCCATATCTCCCAGCCGTGCGCGCTGTTCCAGCTGCTGCCGTTGCCGTTTGCATTTGCGTGGATGCTTACGAAAAGGTCTACATTTCCGGCATTATTGGCTACCGCTGCTCTGCTGGCGAGCGACGGGTCTGTCTGGTCATCCTTTGATACTGTCATTATAACAGTATATCCCTGAGCTTCAAGCAGATCTTTCAGTCTGTAGGCTACGTCACGGTTGAATTCCCATTCCATGAGCGAGCTGTCAGGACTGCGCTTTCCGCCTGTAGTCTTGCCGTGGCCCGGGTCGATTACTACTGTTATCTTTCCGTCTGCATACGGATCATATGTGGAAAGACTGTCGTGCTTTACTGTATTGCTGTCAGTCAGGCTGTCAGGCGCTGTTACAGTCGGGACTGTCGGCGTCGTAGTTCCTGTATTGCTGCTGTCAGAGCCGTTACTAGCAGAATTATTATTTGAATCGCTATTTGACGATCCATCGTTTGCAGTGCCGTTGCTGCTGTCAGATGACGCACTTTCCTTAAACGAAAGCGTCATAGTCTTTCCGTCAGATGAATAAGAAATGACAGGCGTCACCTTAGACGACATATCTACGACTATGCGAACTATATTTCCGGTCTGCGTTCCGCCTCTTACGCTCGTTACAGGCGAGCCTGAAGTGCTTACGCTTTTTTTAGTCGCCGCGTCAGTTCCGAGCACTGAGTCCTTAAAGTCTATAAAATATCTGTAAGGGCTGTCGAGCCATGTACCGCTTGTGTATGACTTCAGAGAAGTCGTAGAAGTTATCTGGACATTTGTATAGGTATTAGACGAATCTCCTGATATCTTCTGGCCTGTAGTGACCTTTGTAGACGATACTGTGTATGAAGCAGCTGTTGTCGTATCAGCGTTTGACGGCGATGTTATGATAACAGTCCTTGTAGGGTTGTCCCAGACAACGTTATAGCCAAACGCCTGACTTATAAAACGTACCGGAACCATAGTTCTCGCTCCGCCTTTATTGTCGACCTTTACCAGCTGTGGCGCTACATCGATAGTCTCTTTAACTCCGTTTACACTCATAGTTGTCGAGCCTATCGTTACCTTTACAGTAGTACTGCCCTTAACGAATGTCGCCGTCTGTGAATCCTGATCCCATGAAGACGTGCCGCCCAGCGCACCCACGATAGCCGATACAGGCACAAGCGTCCTGTCCTGGACTATTATAGGATCAGCGTCTGTCGAAACTGTCTTTCCGTCAAGCTTTATAGTTATCGCATCGCTTGCAGCGCTCGATACGAACACGCTTACGATCATCATAAGGATTATAAATCCGGCTGTAAAAAACAAAAGCCTGCCGGCCTTCATAATTTTCATTTTCTGTTCCCCCTTTTTTGTTTCATCATCCTCTAATTTCATAATAAATAACCAAATAAAATTTTAGCACAATTTGAAGGTTCATTCCATCAAAAGCTCCATCTGTAACATAAATAACATTAAAATGACTTTTACTATTCTCAATTCTGTAATATCCTGTATAATTAAAGAATGCAGACGCCCGGCGTCTCTACGGAAACGGTGATTCAGAAATACCGCACGCCCGGTAATATTCACGCTGCAGGCGCAAAAGTCAGATAATGAAGGATATAAAGAGGAATATTAAAATGTTAAAGATATTTAAAAAACCGCTTACTATAATACTCATACTTTTCATACTTATCGGAGGCGGCGGCATAGTTGCCTATCGCATCATATCCGCTAATTTTGACATGAGAAGCTATGAGATAATAAGCTACAACAACCTTTACTCTCTCAGAGTTCCGTCCGACTGGGACAAGAGCAGCGGCGCTTCAAAGAATGCTGTAATAGCAGCTGAAAGTCCGTCTGCGTCCATGTACGCGATGATGTCTGCCGACCATTCTTACGACGAGGGGCTGACGCTCGAGGAATACATAAACGCCTACATAGCAAAGATAGCCGACTCGAGCGATAATGCGCTCGTGCAGACTACGACAGTTCAGCCTGAGCAGATGACGATGGGCGAGAACACCGGATATTACTTTGAGATAGACACTGCCTCCGGTGGAATCCCTGTCCATATGTGGGACTTTATGTTCACAGCCAACGGCGGATATATCCATATAGATGTAGTTTCGTCAGGTGAGGACAATGCATCACAGGCTGATACCGCAAAGAATATAATAAGCTCTGCCAAAGTCCTGAAAAATACATAATATACTGCTAATAGCGGGTTGAAATACGTTTTCTCATTTGTTAAGATGTATACAATAATTTTGGCGGAGCCGGCGTAAAATTCGCGCGGTGACGCGCGGAAGCTTTGCCGGGATTCATTAATAAATTAATAAATTTTGTTTATCTGTTATCGCAAATATTTTACAAGGAGATAATTATAATGATAAATTACAGAAGCACTCGCGGCAGCAAAGACGCTAAGACTGCTGCACAGGCTGTTATAAAGGGACTCGCAGAGGACAAGGGACTTTTCGTTCCTGACGCTGTACCGGCTCTGCCTTTCAAGCCGGAGGACATGGTCGGCAGACCTTACAAGGAGATCGCAAAGGCTATCATTGCTGCTTTCTTTACGGATTACACTGACGAAGAGCTGCAGGCTTGCGTTGACGGCGCTTACGATTCAAAATTTGAGGCTGATGATGTCGTTCCTGTAGTTAAGGCGGGCGACGCTTATTTCCTCGAGCTTTATCACGGCAGGACTGCTGCTTTTAAGGACATGGCACTTTCCATACTTCCTTACCTTCTGACTACGGCTATGAAGAAGGAAAATGAAGAAAAGAAGGTTGCCATACTGACTGCTACTTCAGGCGATACGGGCAAGGCTGCTCTTGAGGGCTTCGCTGACGTTCCGGGAACTGAGATCATCGTATTCTTCCCTGAGGACGGCGTAAGTGAAGTACAGAAGCGCCAGATGACTGCTCAGGAGGGCGCTAATACTCATGTTTTCGGTATCCACGGTAATTTTGACGACGCTCAGACAGGCGTTAAGAATATATTCAACGACGATGCGTTCAACGCTGCGCTCAATGAAAGAGGCATACGCCTTTCTTCTGCAAACTCTATAAACATCGGACGCCTCATCCCGCAAGTCGCTTACTACGTTTACGCTTACATAAAGCTGATCGAAAACGGCGCTGTAAAGCCGGGTGAAAAGATAAATATCACAGTTCCTACAGGAAACTTCGGCAATATCCTCGCTGCTTACTACGCGAGCAAGATGGGAATCCCTGTAAACAAGTTCATCTGTGCTTCAAACGAAAACAAGGTCCTGACTGATTTCTTAACTACAGGAACTTACAATACAGACAGAGAATTCCACATCACTAATTCTCCGTCTATGGACATACTTATATCAAGCAACCTTGAACGTCTGCTCTATCATCTGAGCGCCGCAGGACTTGACGAAAGCACTGCTCATGAGACTGCAGGCGCTGAGATAGCCGCTCTTATGAAGAGCCTTGAGCAGAACAAGAATTACACTGTAAGCGATAAGGTAAAGGCGGGGCTCGCTGATTTCGCTGCAGGCTATGCCGATCAGGCTCAGACTGAGACTGCCATTGCTGAGATGTACAATGACTATAATTACCTTATGGATACTCACACCGCAGTAGCATACAAGGTATATGAGGATTACAAGAAGGCTACAGGCGATGAAACTCCTGTAGTTATCGCTTCTACAGCAAGCGCTTACAAGTTCGCTGCAAGCGTAAATGAAGCTCTCGGAATGCCTGCTGAGGCAGACGGCTTTGCGTGCGTCCGCGCACTCAACGCAAAGACAGGCGTGCCTGTGCCGTCAGGTCTGAAGGACCTCGATAAGAAGGAGATACGCCATACAGGCGTTATCGAAAAGACACAGCTTGCTGAGGCTGTTATGGAGTCTTTGAAATAAATTTGATTATTCTTAAAGTGCAGAGCCAGCGGAGCATCTGCTCTGCTGGCTCTGTTTTATCAGTGCGCCTGGCGGCGCACTGATGAAAGACCGCCGCGATTTAGCGTATGAGCGCGGCGGTCCTGTCATGCGGTGACGCATGCAGTTATACGAAAAGAGCGGCGCCTGCGGGCGCCGCTCTTTTGCTTTAAGCAAATATTGTTTTTATCAACAATTCATACCGTATATCTGCTGAATTACAGATTCCAGCTGTTAAGGTATTCCTGCTGCTTGTGCGTGAGCTTATCTATCTTTGTTCCCCACGCTGCAAGCTTGCGTTCTGCTACCTTTGTATCTATCTCGTCTGTTACGTTTATTACTTTATTTTCCAGTTTTTCATGATTTTCAAGGATGTACAATGCTGAGAGTGCCTGAACTGCGAAGCTCATATCCATTATCTCTGCCGGATGACCGTTTGATGCAGCGATGTTTACGAGGCGGCCTTCTGCTATAACGTTTACAGTATGACCGTTAGAAAGCTCATACGCTGTGATGTTCTCGCGTGCTTCCTTTTTCTTGACCGCATTCTTTTCAAGCCACGGCATGTCTACTTCTACGTTGAAATGGCCCGCATTTGCGAGTATTACGTTGTCCTTCATGCTCAGCATGTGCCAGCCTGTGATTATCTCCTCGCAGCCTGTTACTGTAACGAATATATCGCCGACCTTTGCAGCTTCTGCCATAGGCATTACGTCGTAGCCGTCCATGCGCGCTTCTATAGCCTTTACAGGGTCTATCTCAGTAACGATGACCTGAGCGCCGTAAGCAGCTGCTCTCATGGCAACGCCCTTACCGCACCAGCCGTAGCCTGCTACTACTACCTTCTTTGCAGCAAGTATCAGGTTTGTACAGTGCATGATGCTTTCCCATACAGACTGGCCTGTACCGTATCTGTTGTCGAAAAGATGCTTGCACTTTGCGTCGTTTACTGCAACCATAGGGAATTTCAGAACGCCGTCCTTTTCCATTGCACGAAGTCTGATAACGCCTGTAGTAGTCTCCTCGCAGCCGCCCCATACGCCGTCGCAGAGGTCTGTCATCTCTGTATGGAGCATACCGATAAGATCTCCGCCATCGTCTATGATTATCTGCGGACCGTTTTCGAGCGTCATTCTTATATGCTTTTTGTATTCCTCTTCAGTAGCGCCGTGATAAGCGAATACTCTCAGACCATCATCAACGAGAGCAGCCGCAACGTCGTCCTGCGTAGAAAGCACGTTGCTCCCTGTTACAGACATTATAGCGCCGCCTGCTGCAAGCACCTTGCACAGATAAGCCGTCTTTGCTTCCAGATGCACCGACAGTGATATCTTTACATCCTTAAAAGGCTTCGTCTGACGAAATTCCTTTTCAAGTCCCGCGAGAAGCGGCATATTTTTCTTTACCCAGTTGATCTTTTCGTGGCCTGACGGCGCAAGCGCCAGGTCGCGCACTTCATATTCCTGCATTTTTTATGTCTCCCTTTATTTATTGCATAGCTAAGCTGCCGCGCTTTTCCGTTGCTCGTCCCACGTTCTTTTATCTGAAAAACTCATGGGCGACGCCGGGCGGCGCGACAGCTGTTTGTCATTTGTATTATCTTTTACTGTGTATTTGTCATTTCCGCCATAGTATCTCTTGTGAACCGGCCGCTGATAGACATGTATGACAGAGCATCTGCCGGCTCGCCGTTAACTGTAAACTGAACAGCAGATATTTCGCTTAATGAGTTAAGTATCGTATCTACCGTCTGGAATATAAAATAACTTTCAGTATACATATTCTGATCCATCAACTCGTCGCCCGTAATGTCTATCGTGCAAACTCCGTCTTTCACAGTCACATCGCCAACTCCAAAAACGTCTGAAACGTAAGTTTCATCGTCTGCACCGCCACCGTGCTGCGAAGGATCGTCCTTCAGCAGATCTATCGCTGATTTTGCCGCAAATGCCAGAGCTGCGTCCTCATCTGCAACAGCAGACTTGTCAACAGTGACCGTTGCACTGCCGTCCCTGATCACCTCAGGAAGTGACTCATCGCCCGTTTCCACGTATTTTGCATTCGCATATGTAAGAGCTATCTCGTATGAAACAGTATTTGCATCATCACCCGCAGAAAGCTCCGCTGAAGACTGAGGCTTGTCCGCTGAGATGTCGGCACCGCCGCCCTGAGTATTTGCCCCGTTGCAGCCCGTAAACGCCGCCATGCACACCATTACGCCCGTCAGCACAAATGCTGTAAATTTTCCGTTTCTTTTGATCATTTCTGAAACCCCTTTCTGATGACTAATATTTTCAAATCAAATGTTCAAATGTTCAAATTTTAAATGATTTAAAACGCCGAGCGCTGCTTCGCCCGTAGGTATTAATTATACCACGAATCACGCCCGTTCAAACTAAAAAATGAATATGTAATATTACCACCTACCCGTCAGCACTATCTGCAGGCAGTTATTTAAAATATAAAGTAATTTTTTAATATTCAAAAAGACGCCATATAATGCCGGAGAATATACGGGTAAGCGTAGTTGAAATTCCCTACACCACGGAGCGTTCCGTATATTTCGCAGGCAACAATAGGCGTCCTGTATTTACGAAAAAGTATATTTTTTAAATTAATGCCTCCGCCGCTCCCCGTACCATTTCACTGAACGTAGGGTGCGGGTGTATGACCGACGCGAGCTCTGCCGCCGTCATGCCTCGCTCTATCGCTACCGTAAGCTCTGCGATAAGGTCTGTCGCGCGCGGGCATACGAGCTGCGCACCGAGCAGCTTTCCGGTGTCAGCGGAGCTGACGAGCTTTATGTATCCGCTTTCGGCGTTTTCTATGAGGCATTTTCCGTTTGCGCCGGTCAGGAATTTCCCGCATTTTACGGCTATGCCCTGAGACTTTGCTTCCGGCTCGCTGAGGCCGACGTAAGCTATCTCAGGCGATGCGTATATGCAGACAGGCACGAGTGATGTGTCTGCAGGCGGAGTTTTTCCGGCTATTACAGCCACGACATTCTTCGCCTGTGCTTCTGCCATATGCGCTAACTGGATATTTTTATATTTTGCGTCACCGATGACATATATGCCGTCTATTGAGGAACGCCCTTCGTTGTCGGCAACTATAGCGCCGTTCACCATCTCAGGCGCATACGAACCTGTAAAAATATTCTCCGCTGACGCGCGGCGGCCTGCCGCCATAAGAACGCCTTCGGCGCTGAAACTGCACTCCTCGCCCTTTTTGTTTTCACACACTACTTTCAGCTGCTCGCCGTCACGTTCCATGCTCTTTACGCGCATTCCGGCGTTCACTGAAATTCCGCGCTTTTTGAAATACATCGAAAGGCGCTGCGATATCTCTCTGTCTACCTCAGGAAGTATGCGGTCTGCTGCTTCTACAAGCGTCACGCTGCAGCCAAGAGGCTGATAAAACGTGGCAAATTCAACTCCTATAACGCCTCCGCCTATTATTATCAACGACTTTATATCTCTGAGGCCTGCATCGCCTTCAAGCAGCTCATTGCTCGTAAATACGCCGTCAAGCTCGGCTCCCGGCACCGGGAGTACTGTAGTGACCGAGCCTGAGGCTATTATTATATTTTCCGCCTCGAACGTCTCGCCGCTGCATTCCACGCGGTGTCCGGCGGTCACATGCGCTTCGCCTTTTATGACTGTAACTCCTCTTTTTTTCATCATCGATTCTACGTTTGCGCAGAGCTGCGTTATTACTTCGCTTTTTCTTGCGTGGATGGCTGTGAGGTCGTAGCTTATGCTGTCGGCGTTCAGACCGTATGCGGCTGCGTTTTTCATCTGTTCGTACAGCTCTGCTGAGTGTATGAGCGCCTTTGTCGGCATGCAGCCGCGGTTAAGGCATGTGCCGCCGAGGCTTTCTTTTTCGAAAAGTATTACGTTCATGCCCTCGGCTGCGGCTGATGCGGCGGCGGTGTAGCCGCCGGGACCGCCGCCTATTACTGCAATATCATACTTCATATATTTTTAACTCCTAAAATTATACATTTTTAAATTCACAGCGTCTGCATTGCACATAGAATATACGGCTAAGCTTGAAGCCCTGCCCGTATCTCTGATACGGCGCGCAGGTCTCATACAGAAATTGCGTATATTATTCAGCGTTATATGGCATCTTTTGTTAATTATCCACTTATTATCAAATCTACAATATCATCAACGATATTGCCTTTCTCCACGCATGCTGCACTCATTATGGCAGTTCTTAACTGAGATCTCTCTAATTTGCATCCTATTATGTTCTGCGGGACGGATGCAAGGAGGTCTGCGTCGAGGCCGTCGGAGCTTATCACTGCGTCTGTTATTATCTCGTTATCCTCTGTAAATGCAATAGCTATCTCACCCCAGTCAAAGCGTTTTTTTACGATATGCTCTGCGTCTATGGCTCTGTTGTAGAGCCAGTCTGATGACGAGAATTTCTTTTCGTACTGTGTGACGGCCGGGCCGTCGATGTATTTGTCCGACATTTCTGTAATATTCATGCCGTAGACCTCTGAAAATGCTTTTTTCATTGCTGCCCGCATGTCTGCCGGGGTGAGTCCGTGATGAAATTCCGACAGGTTTGTTACTCTTGAGCGTACTGACCGGACGCCTTTTGATTTGAGCTTTTCCGAGGACGGTCTGAGGAATCTGTTCATTTCGTCCAAAGCCACGTCTACCATGAGCGTCCCGTGGTGGTAGCACACGCCGCCTGATTCGTAGTACGCGTGGCCTGAAAATTTGCGGCCATCGACTGTTATATCGTTTCTGCCTGTCTTTTCGGCGTGTATTCCAAGCAGCTCAGCCGCTTTTATTATCACATCTGTCTGCTTCGCTACATCATAATCTTCCTTTTTTACAATAAAAGTAAAATTTTGGTTTCCCATATCGTGATATACTGCGCCGCCGCCCGACAGACGCCTTGCAGGAGTTCCTCCCGCGCCTGTCAGTTCTGCGAGGCAGCATTCGTCAAATATATTCTGGTTCCTGCCGACTACGACAGTATTTTTATTTTGCCACAGGTACAGTACGCACTCTCCGGGGCTGACATACTTCATGAGCCACGCTTCCATAGCTATGTTGTGCCACGGCTGCGTCGAATCGGTTTCGTAAACAGTAAGCTTTTCTATCATTTCTTTAATTAAATTCGTATCTTACGATCGGCTTCCTCGCCGCTGCCACCTCGTCAGGGCGGCCTATCGCGCAGTTATGCGGAGCTGATGTTACGCTTTCGCTTTCATTCTTTGCTTCATCAAGTATCTTAATGAGCATTTCAGCCGCCGCGTCAAGCGTTTCAGGCGACTCTGTCTCGGTCGGTTCGAGCATAAGCGCCTCGTGTACTATCAGAGGGAAGTACATAGTAGGTGGGTGGATGCCGTAGTCAAGCAGACGTTTAGCAACATCGAGTGCTGATACGCCCGTTTCTTTTTTAAGATGCTCAAGCGTCATTACGAACTCATGCATGCATATCCTGTCATAGGCCATATCGTAATGCGAAGCGAGGCGCTTCATCAGGTAATTTGCATTGAGTACGGCACAGCCCGACGCTTCCTTTACGCCTTCTTTTCCAAGAGTAAGGATATATGCCAGAGCCTTTACTATTACTGTAAAGTTTCCGTAGAAGCTGCGGACCTTTCCCATAGACTCATCGGTCCTGTACATGCTGTAAACGCCGTTTTCGCAGCGGACGCGAGGCGAAGGCAGGAATTTTTCAAGGAATGCTCTGCATCCTACAGGGCCGCTGCCCGGACCTCCGCCGCCGTGCGGCGTCGAAAACGTCTTATGCAGATTTACGTGAACACAGTCAAATCCCATGTCGCCCGGACGTACTCTGCCCATTACGGCGTTGAGATTTGCGCCGTCGTAGTAGCACAGGCCGCCTGCTTCATGTATTATCTTTGTTATTTCAAGTATATTGGGGTCAAAAAGTCCTACAGTATTTGGATTTGTCAGCATAAGTCCTGCTGTGTCCGGACCGACCGCAGCTCTGAGCTCATCGATATCAACGCCGCCGTCAGCGTTCGACGGAACAGAGACTACCTTAAATCCTGCCATGGCTGCAGATGCAGGATTTGTACCGTGAGCTGAGTCCGGAACTATTATCTTTGTCCTTGCGGTGTCGCCGTTCGCCTGATGATAACGGCGTATTAGCAGCAGCCCCGTGTACTCTCCGTGAGCGCCTGCGGCTGGCTGCAGCGTAGCAGCGTCCATCCCCGTTATCTCGCACAGCAGCTTTTCAGTCTCGTAAAGCACTTCGAGCGCGCCTTGAGCGGAATCCTCGCTCTGAAGCGGATGAATGCCCGTAAAGCCCGGCAGCGCGGCTGCATCTTCATTAACCTTTGGATTGTATTTCATCGTGCATGAGCCGAGCGGATAAAATCCGTCGTTCACTCCGTATGTCTGCTTTGCAAGCTCGGTATAGTGCCTGCTTATCTCTGTTTCTGACAGCTCGGGGAGCTTAGGAGCTTCGCTTCTGAGCAGCTTGCTGTCATATTCAAAAGCCGGTGTGTCGCATTCCGGCAGGATATCGCAATGTCTGCCTGTGCGCGAGCGTTCAAATAAAAGCTTCATTATTCAGCCACCTCCCCACCTGCTGTTATATCTTTTACCGCTTTGATTATAGCTTTTACCAAATCGTCTATTTGCGATTTACTATTCTTTTCAGTACAGCACCAGAGGATACCGCCGTCAACAGGCAGACCCGGAAGTATGCCGCGCTTTTCAAGTGACGCACATAATACTCCCGCGTCTACCGGACATTCTGTCAGAAACTCATGGAAGAACTGTCTGTCTGAACGCAGTCCAAATCCCGGTATCTCAGATATTTTTTCTGCGGCGTAATGCGCGTGCGAGGCGCACGTTTCGGCTAATTTCTTCATTCCGGCGGGTCCCATCGCTGTTAGATAAACTGACGCGGTCATGGCGCAGAGCGCTTCATTCGAGCAGATGTTTGACGATGCTTTCTCGCGCCTTATATGCTGCTCTCTCGCCTGAAGTGTGAGTACGAAGCAGCGGTTTCCATCGTGGTCTGTCGTCTGTCCTACGATACGTCCCGGCAGCTTTCTCATCATGTCATGCCTGCAAGCCATAAATCCGAGATACGGTCCGCCGAACGCCATAGGAAGTCCGAGCGGCTGACCCTCGCCTACGGCTATATCAGCGCCGTACTCGCCCGGAGTCTTAAGCAGCCCGAGCGACACAGGATTGCAGCTCATTATGACCTTCGCACCCGCTGCGTGAGCTGCCTCGACTACTTCGTCCATATCCTCTATAACGCCGTAATAGTTCGGCGACTGTATGAGCACGCATGCTGAGCTGTCACTCAGCGCCTCTCTGAGCGCGTCTATATCTGCGGCACAGTCCTTTGCCGGTATTACAGTGACCTCTACGTCGCGGCTCTCGCAGTAAGTCTTAACTACCTCGATCACCTGCGGGTCTGCTGTCTCAGGCAGTATAACGCCGTGTTTCTTTCTGTCCTGACACATAAAGACCGCTTCCGCAGCAGCCGCAGCGCCGTCATACACTGACGCATTCGAAACATCCATCCCCGTCAGCTCGCATATCTGCGTCTGGTACTCAAATATCGACTGCAGCACGCCCTGGCTTATCTCTGCCTGATAAGGCGTGTACGCCGTCACAAATTCTTCTTTTGACGTTACCGACTTTACGATAGCCGGTATATAGTGGTCGTATGAGCCTGTTCCTCGGAAAATGCTCCTGAAAACAGTATTCTTTGCAGCTGTGTCTGCCATACGCTGAGCCACTTCAAGCTCGCTCAGCCCCTCAGGTATATCAAGCTCCTTCAGCCTTGCCTCCTCCGGCACATCAGCGTAGAGCTCTTCGACGGACGAAATGCCGACAGCATCAAGCATCGCCTGCTTTTCTTCATCCGTATAAGGTACGTATCTTCCCATTCTTGTTTCTCCAAAATATTGATTCAGATAATATTATTCAAACGAATTTATTTACTTTACAATTAATATTCCCATAAATGCGGCCGTCGCCGGCCCCACATCACGGCAAATTAATTCTGCTCAGCCTCGCAAAGCGCATCATACGCCGCAGCGTCAAGCAGCTCTTCTGTTTCCGTCACGTCGCTTATCTTTATGAGCCACGCTTCATACGGATCCTCGTTTATGAGCTGCGGAGCGTCCAGCAGTTCTTCGTTTACCTCTGCAACAGTTCCCGTCGCCGGACTGAACACGTCAGAAACAGCCTTTACAGATTCCACGTCAGAGAACGCCGCCTCGACCTCTACATGGTCGCCGACCTCAGGAAGGTTTATAAATACGATATCGCCCAGCTCGCTCTGCGCGTAGTCAGTCAGTCCGACTACCAGCACGCCGTCCTCTTCCTTTACCCATTCGTGTGATTTAGTGTATTTGAGTTCTGCAGGTGTGTTTGCCATTTTATTTTTCTCCTTTTCATTAATGAATATATTTAATAGTTTACAATTAATTTACTGTCTTGTGCGCCGGCCGGGCCGGCAGGTTATGTTTGAATTATTGCATTACTTTATTATTGCATTACTTCATTATTGTATTACTATATTATTCGTATTACGTATCATTTAGCCCGCTTGTAGAAAGGCATCGAAACTATTTCTGCTGCTATCCTTCTGCCGCGGACGTCCGCTTCGAGTGCCGTTCCCACAGCCGCCTTGTCTGCGTCTATCATCGCCATCGCCACGGCGCAGTCGATATGCGGGCAGAACGTGCCTGACGTTGTTATTCCGACCTTTTCATCGCCTATGTAAATATCCTGATGCTCTCGGATTATTCCGCGGCCCGTTGCCTTCAGGCCGACACGGACTTTCCGCGGCTCGCCGCGCGCTATGAGCGCTTCCTTGCCGATAAATTCCGACTTGTTCATTTTCACAGCCGAAGCAAG
The DNA here is from genome assembly GCA_963627215.1 of bacterium. Classification (GTDB taxonomy): domain Bacteria; phylum Bacillota; class Clostridia; order Peptostreptococcales; family Anaerovoracaceae; genus CAKQOE01. The sequence goes on from CAVGAH010000029.1 coordinate 21,039, forward strand.
TCCAGCTTCTATCGGGCTTATCTCGTCGTTGAGCTCATGACCGTAAAGCGGCATGGACGCTTCGAGCCTGAGCGTATCGCGCGCTCCGAGGCCCGCAGGTATCAGACCGTAAGGTCCGCCCGCCTTTCTCAGCGCTTTCCAGAGCTTTTCTGCATTTTCGGCAGCCGTGTATATCTCATAGCCGAACTCTCCCGTGTAGCCCGTGCGCGAGATCATGCACTCCATACCGTCTATATATACGTCCTTCGCAGCAGTATAATATTTCTGCGGCAGCTCGCCCGATGTCACCAGACCGGCGAGTATGTCAGCCGATGCCGGACCCTGAAGCGCAAGCTGCGCAACGCTCTCGGATATGTTCTGCGCTTCCGCTCCCGGTACGAGATTCGCCGCTATATGAGCGAAGTCCTTGTCTGTATTCGCCGCATTGACTACGATGAGATATGACTCCTCGCCGAATTTGTAGACAACTACGTCATCCACGCAGCCGCCGTCCGCATTGCACATGACGCTGTAGCGCACACGCCCGATCTGCATGTCTGTAAAATCGTTCGTCAGCAGGTGATTCAGCGCTTCGAGCGCAGCAGAGCCGCTGACCGTTATTTCTCCCATGTGAGACACATCGAATAGCCCCGCTTTTTCTCTTACAGCCTTGTGCTCCGCTATAACGCCCGTCTTGTACTGCACGGGCAGCAGATAACCGCCGAACGGGACTATTTTGCCGCCTTCCTCTACATGCACGTCATAAAGCGGCGTCTTCTTTTCCGTTTTAATGTTTTCCTGTGCGTTTTCCTTAACATCCCGACTCATCACTTTTCCTCCTTTTCTTCATTTTTGTATTGCTGCAATGTCGATATTTCCTTATTTACGTCATTTAATGAATAAATTTACATTCATTTAATAACAAAAAAAGACATAAGCAAACATGCAGCCTCAAAACTGCGTGATATGCTCATGCCTCTGTTCAACGACCTGAAAGATTCTCAGCGCCCGCACCCTGTCATGCGCCGCGCTGATTGCTTCTTCGGTGTCACCTTTGACTTTCCAGAGTAGCGTCGGAAACCGGTCCTTTTGCCTGAGAGTTTTCGCCTTGCACCTTCGGCTCTGCCTGCGAGGGCAGTATCTCCCGGTCTCGTCATACGCTCCTTATTAATGATCCCATCAATGCCATAACTAATTGCTAATGTCCACTAATTAAGCATCATTATAGTTTAATGAATTTCCCAAATCAACCTTGTATGGTTAAAAATACAGTATTCATGAATAGATTCCAAAAACGCGCGCGTCACCGCGCCCATATATACAATACTTTTTGTAAATTCAGGACGCCCTTCTGTTGCCTGCGAAATATACGTAACGCTTGAAGCCCTGCCCGTATCTCTGATACGGCGC
>CAVGAH010000030.1:0-21810 GCA_963627215.1 bacterium
GTAGTTGAAGTTCCCTGTACACGGAGCGTCACGTATATTTCGCAGGCAACAAAAGTGCGTCCTGTATTTACAAAATAATAATATGCGTAGAAAAATACCCGCAGCTTCCTTTTTCAGGTCGCTGTGGGTATTTTGCATTAATGACGTTTATTTATTCATTTATTAAATTTATTCTTACATAGATAAGAATCCGAACGCACTTGCTACAGAGCTTATCAGTATGATAACTGCGAATATCGGGCAGAGGTATCTTATCATAAAGTTGAACACGCCCTTCATTCGGAATCCATTGCCGTTAAGCGTCATTTCCTTTTCGATGCCCTTTACGCCGATTACTCTTGCTACGAGCAGGCATGTCGCAAACGCAGCTACAGGCATCATTACCGAGTTCGTAAGGAAGTCGAAGAAATCAAGGAACTGCATTCCGATGATCTTTACTGCCGCGAGCGGACCATAGCCGAGCGAAGAAAGAGTTCCGAGCGCGAGCATTATAACGCCTGCGATCGCTGTAGCCTTTTTACGTCCCCAGCCAAGCTCGTCCCCAAATGTCGAAACTACGCTCTCTGTGAGGGCTATAGAGCTTGTTACCGCTGCGAAAAGCACGAGCAGGAAAAAGAGTATGCCGACTACAGAGCCGAGACCCATGCTTGCGAATACCTTCGGTATAGTGATGAACATGAGCGAAGGACCGGCGTTGAGCGTGTCAGGATCGCCGCCTGAAAATGCAAATACTGCAGGGATTATCATGAGACCCGCCATGATAGCTATGGCAGTATCGAATATTCCTACATTTATAGTTGAATGCTCTATAGAAACATCCTTCTTCATGTATGAGCCGAATGTTATGAGGATACCCATTGCGATAGACAGTGAGTAGAACATCTGCTCCATGGCTGATACGACAGTCATCCATGAGAAGTGCTCAATATCAGGCACGAGGAAATATTTCACGCCTGCGATCGCTCCCGGTCTTGTTACAGAGTAAACGGCGATGATTATCGAAAGAACTACAAGTATAGGCATCATTATTTTTGAAACTCGTTCGATGCCGTTTTCAACTCCGGCGAATATTACTGCAAGCGTCAGCGCTACGAATATAACGAAGCACAGCTCTGTCGAAACGCCGTTAGATATGAAATCCGAGAAGTAACCGTCAGCAGCGAGCTCCTGACTTCCTCCCGTCAGGTAACCTGTAAGGTATTTTATTACCCATCCGCCTATAACTGAATAATACGGAACGATCAGTATAGGAATGATAGCGTTTATCCAGCCGCCGAATTTAAGCCATTTTGAATTTCCGAAAGAGCCGAACGCGCTTACCGGACTTTTGCCGGTCATACGTCCGATAGCAGTTTCAGCAGCTACCATGGCGTAGCCGAACGTCAGCACCAGTACTATATACACCAGCAGGAATATACCGCCGCCGTACTTTGCAGCGAAATAAGGGAAACGCCATATGTTTCCGAGGCCGACCGACGCACCTGCTGCGGACAGTACAAAGCCGAGCGTTCCAGAAAAGGAACTTCTTTTTTTGTTGTCATTACTCATTTAACATCTCTCCAACATTATACAATAATTAAAAATTTTATCAAAAGCTGCTGCATTGTGCTGCACCGGAAAAATTTCATTGTGGCTTGCAGACAATACATTGTATTTTGAAAAACAATGCTTTACGCACATAAACTATATTCTATCACAATATAGCGTTAAAAGCAATGTTTTGTACGGAATCATGTTCAAGAGCAGCCGCTGCAGCGGCTGTGTCAATTTTGTGGGCGGGCCTGGCCCGCAGGATATTTTTTGTATATTATTCTCAAATTATTCGTTTATCCATCTTGACAGGGTATACCCCTATAGGTATAATCGCTACTGTACCCGGTAGGGTATGAATTCAAAACACCTTAAAATTTATGCATTTACCAAAGGAGAGTTTCTATGAAACAGCTTATGGAAAAACTTGAAGAACTAATGGAAATAGGCGGAACGAAAAAAGACGTTGCCTTCCTCATGATCGGAGGCATATCGCTCATATGCAGCTTTTTTGATCTGCTGCCGTGGCTGCCTTTCGATGCGGCATGGGCGGCTATCATACTGTGCGGCGTGCCAATTATAATGGAAGCGATAATCGGGCTCGTTACTGCGTTCGACATAAAAGCCGATGTGCTCGTATCGCTCGCGCTCATCGCGTCAGTCATAATCAGACAGGATTTCGCCGCTGGCGAGGTCGCTTTCATCATGCAGATAGGCGGGCTTCTGGAAGAGCTTACAGTCGCAAAGGCGCGCGCTGGAATAGAAAAGCTCGTACACCTTACGCCGCAGACTGCGAGAGTTTTAGGTAATAGTAAGACAGTAAAAAATTATGGTAAAGGCGGAAAGATAATTCCTGCTGAAGATGTTGCGACAGGTGACATTATCCGCGTGCTTCCGGGCGAGACTATCCCTGTTGACGGCGTTATAATCTCAGGTCAGACGTCCATAAATCAGGCGGTAATGACGGGTGAATCGCTTCCTGTGGATAAGGGCGTAGGCGACGAGGTATCTAGCGGAACTGTAAACCAGTTCGGCGCGTTTGAAATGGAAGCGTCAAGAGTAGGCGAGGACAGCTCGATACAGCGAATGATACGCCTCGTTCAGTCAGCGGATGCAGGAAAGGCAAAGATCGTCGGCCTGGCCGACAGATGGGCTACATGGATCATAGTCATAGCGCTTACGGCAGCAGCTATAACATGGCTCGTCACAGGCGAGATAATAAGAGCCGTTACTATACTCGTAGTATTCTGCCCGTGCGCGCTCGTTCTCGCAACGCCTACAGCGATCATGGCAGCGATAGGCAACTCAACAAAGCATGGATTCCTTGTACGTGAGGGCGACGCGCTTGAACGCCTTGCGCAGGTAAAGGCAGTAGCCTTCGACAAGACAGGCACGCTTACATATGGCACGCCGCGCGTGACTTCTGTAGTTCCTGTAACTGACACCATGTCAGAATCAGAGCTCTATCGACTTGCTGCGGCAGCTGAATCGCTCTCGGAGCATCCGCTCGGCAAGGCAGTAGTAAAGTGCTTCAACGAAAGCAACTCGGGGGCGCCAGAAGCTCCGCAGGATCTCAAAATAGCTCCGCAGGATTTCAAGATGACACCGGGCCGCGGCATATCAGCCGTTATAGAAGGAAAGCATATCTTAGCAGGCAACGAAGCCATGATGAACGAAGCCGGCATAACATTGACGGAAAAGGCTAAGACCGGCGCAGAGAATAAAGCCGCTAACGGCGCTACCGTAATATTCATAGCGTGCGACGGCGAGCTTGCCGGATATATAGCGCTTGCCGACACCGTAAGACCGGCAGCCAGAAGAACGCTCAACCAGCTCAAATCACTCGGCGTAAAGCCGGTGCTCCTCACAGGCGACAGCGCAAACGCGGCAGCGTCGGTAGGCGGCATGCTCGGAATAGAAAGCAGCTCGATCATTTCAGGCTGCCTGCCGGAGGATAAGCTGAACTGGATAGATAAAAGTCAGAAAAACGGCGAAAAGGTCTGTATGACAGGTGACGGCATAAACGACGCCCCGGCGCTCAAAAAAGCAGACGTAGGCATAGCAATGGGTGGCGCAGGCAGCGACATAGCAGTAGACGCCGCAGACATCGCCCTCGTAGACGACGAGATCAGAGAGCTCCCGCATTTACTTGCCCTCGCAAAACGCATGATGAAGACGATAAAGCTCAACATAACATTCTCGCTGAGCCTCAACTTCCTCGCCATCATCCTCGCCATCACAGGCGCCATGGGACCCGTTATCGGAGCCCTCGTCCACAACTGCGGCTCAGTCCTCGTAATAATCAACTCAGCCTTCCTGCTCAAATGGCGCGACAAAAACATGCTGTAATAAATTCACTGATGAAGCATGCGTCACCACATAGACCTAAGTTATTTTTATATAAAAATTCAAGTAGATAATTTTGTCTATAATTCATTCTTTTCACGAACGACCGGCATAACGCGCCCGATAATGCTGAACACTATAAATGCGACGATATCAGTGCATACAACGCTCGCGCCGCTTGGTGTTTCGAGCAATATAGACACGAGCATGCCGATAAGGAAGCACGCTACAGATACGACGGCGGCGCATATCGTAACTGACTTAAAGCGCCTGCATACGCGCATGGATGTAAGGGCAGGGAAGATTATAAGGCTCGATATGAGCATGGCGCCCATCATGCGCATGCCGATAACGACAGTTACGGCTGTAAGCACTGCAAGCGCTGAGTTATAGAGTCCTGCGCGCGTTCCCGTGGCCTGTGAAAACGTCTCGTCAAATGTTATTGCGAATATCCTCGGATAAAAAAGTATAAAGAGCACGAGGACGCAGACTGAAAGCACGCCCGAAAGTATCGCGTCATCCGCTGACAGCGAGAGTATGCTTCCGAACATGTAGTTATAAACGTCGGTGCTCATGCCCGTGCTGCGCGATATCACCATAACGCCTGTCGCGAGCGCTCCCGAGGATACCATAGCTATCGCCGCATCGCCTTTGATGCGCGCGCTCTCGCTCAGCCTCAGAAGCAGGAAAGCAGCTATAACGCATACGGGTATAGCGAACCACATTGGCGCCCAGTTCATAGCCGTAGCCACAGCAAGCGCGCCGAATCCCACATGAGAGAGCCCGTCGCCGATCATCGAAAAGCGCTTTAAAACAAGGCTCACGCCGAGCAGCGAAGCACACAATGAGACGAGAGTTCCGACGATCATCGCTCTTGTTATAAACGTATATGAAAATATTTCAGATAACAGATCGATCATTTTTCCTGCGGCCCTCCTAAATTCTTCATCCTGCATATCTCGCACTTGTTAGCCGGATGTATTTTTACTGTTTTAAACTGATTTCCCATAAAGCTCCTGCAAAGGTCGCTGCGCAGGTACTCGTCGGCAGAACCGAAAAATAGCTGCCCGTGGTCGAGGTGGAGTATATGAGAAGCGTATCTTACAGAGCTTTGTATATCGTGCGATACCATTATTACAGTTATTCCCATCTTTTTGTTTATATGGTCTATCAGCGTGTACATATCGTCTGTGACCTTCGGATCGAGCCCAGCCACAGGCTCGTCGAGCAGGAGCATCTTCTTTGTAGCGCAAAGCGCGCGGGCGAGGAGGACGCGCTGCTGCTGGCCGCCCGAAAGCTCCTGATAGCAGCGGTTTTTTAGATTTTCTATCCCCATAAGGCGCATGTTTTCGAGCGCTTCTTCCTTCATCTTACGGCTGAAGAACGGGCGCATGCCGAGCGAGTTGAGCTTGCCCGAAAGCACGACCTCGTAAACAGAAGCAGGGAAGTCGCGCTGACTGCCCGTCTGCTGCGGCAGATATCCTATCTCAATAGGAAGCAGTCCGTCACCGTATGTTATGCTGCCTGCAGCCGGAGCCTTGAGACGCAAAAGCCCTTTGATGAGCGTGCTCTTTCCCGAGCCGTTCTCGCCGACGATGCAGAGATAATCGCCGCTGTTTATCTCGAATGACAGCGCTCGCGATATCGTCCTTCCATCGTATTCAAATGAAACATTATCACAGGTTATCTGTGCCATTTTTCTACCTCTTAAAATTCAACAATTCAAATCATAAATTAAATATTTCGCATATATTTTTCTATTTACCGGTTACCGATAAACGAGCAGCCGATCAATAAAGCGCGACCTTGAGATTTTCCAGATTGTTTCTCATTATGGAAATATACGTCGCGCCGCTTTCCATCTCGTCCTTAGTGACATTGTGACAGCTGTGGAAAAGCAGCTTGCGCGCGCCCGTTTCCTCGCAGACTGTATCAGCGATGCGCTCGTCAGACATCTCGATATAGAAGACAGCCTTTATATCCTCATCGCGCACGCGGTCTATCAGAAAACGCATCGTAGCAGCTGAAGGCTCGGCGTCTGCCGCGCAGCCGGGGTAGGCGGCGTAGTAGTCAAGCCCGAATTCCTCAGTAAAATATCTGACAGGAAATCTGTCCGCAAATATCATCATTTTATGCGGTGCATTGTCTATAACGGTGTGGAAATCAGTGTCCAGCGCCTTTAGTTGAACTAAATACGACGATAAATTATTACGGTAAATACCGGCGTTTCCGCTGTCAATATCACAAAGCTCGTCAGCCAGATCGCTTACTATCTCCTGCGCGTTAAGCGGCGAGGTCCATACGTGCTCATCCCACTCAGCTCCATGGTCGTGCCCGTCTTCATCATGTACAGCATCATGGTCATGCTGGTCTTCGTTGTCATTGTCGTGATCATGATCTTCATCTTCATCGTGCGCACCCGCGTGATCTGCCTCAGCATCGTCATCGTGGCTGTGTACATGCCCCGTAGTCTGCATTCCTTCCTTGACCTCTTCCTCAACAACAGCGTCCACATGGTCTATCATCTTAAACGTTTTTACCGGATGATCCAGCGAGTCGAGTATATCGTTCACCCATTCGTCGTTCTCGCCGCCCGTGTAGATAAAAAGGTCGCAGTTAGAAATTTTTATAATATCCTGCACTGTCGGGTCGTAAGAATGAACCTCTGTGCCGGGTGAGAGCAGCATGCTGACATTTGTTGTATCGACTCCCGCAGAGAGCTGCCTTGCAAAATCATACGGTGCAAATATAGTAGTGACTATATTAATGCCTCCGGCGGCATCATTGTCGCCGTCACCGGCGCTGTGACCGGCTGACGCCGGAACGTTATTACCCGCGCTGCATCCCGTAAAGCCCATAAGCATAAGCAGCGCGGAAAAAACGGCAGCGGCGATACGCCGCGACATTCTGATATTTCCTGTTCCTTTCAAAATATATTCCCCTTTATTCCTCTAAAATGATGTTCTGAAAATTTTCTGAATGTATATTGTATCATAGATAGATTTATATTTAAAGACAGATAAAATGAAGCTGCGCAGCTGCGCTTTACTGTATTTCCTGCAAGGCTGTTGGGCCGGTGACGGCCGCCGCTTTTTGGGTCTTATTACTGCATAAGTATTCATTTGAAGTATTGCACCGGCAGCCTGCAAATTATGGATTCTGTATACAGAAAAGTGAGCGCATTAAATAATTTTTTCTTGTAAATATTGCTCAATCAATGTATTCTATAACGAAGGAGCTTTTTTAGAGTGTATATTAAGTTTATATAATATGTAGTAATTTTTTATAACGAATAACTGATATGGGAGGAATTTCCGTATGAAACTGGGGATCGACGTAGGATCTACGACCGTAAAGCTCGTACTTCTCGACGATGATAACAACATAAAATATAAGCGATACGAACGCCACATGTCGAATGTATTTGAAAAGGCGGGAGAGATGCTCGACGATCTCTGCGCCGAATACGACGGCGAAGCACACGTTACGATAACGGGCTCGGGCGGTCTGACGCTTGCAAACAGGCTAGGTATACCGTTTGAGCAGGAGGTAGTGACATGCTCGACGGCAGTTCAGGAGCTCATACCTCAGACTGACGTAGTTATAGAGCTCGGCGGCGAGGACGCAAAGATAACATTTTACGAGGGTACTATAGAGCAGCGCATGAACGGTACATGCGCAGGCGGAACGGGAGCCTTCATAGACCAGATGGCTGTGCTGCTCAACACCGATGCAAACGGTCTCAACGAAGCAGCGAAGCATTACAACACTATATATCCTATAGCTGCACGTTGCGGCGTTTTCGCAAAGACTGACATTCAGCCGCTCATAAATGAGGGCGCGGCGCATGAGGATCTTGCAGTTTCTATATTTCAGGCTGTAGTAAATCAGACTATCAGCGGACTTGCGTGCGGACGAACTATAAAAGGAAACGTTGCGTTCCTCGGAGGACCGCTCTCATTTATGTCTGAGCTCAGAAATCGCTTTATAGAAACTCTGCAGCTCAAGGACGAAAACGTTATATTCCCTGACAACTCGCAGTTTTATGTAGCGATAGGCGCTGCATTAATGTCAGACAAACATCCTGTCGCGAGCATCCGCTCGCTGGCAGAAAAGATAAAGCAGCCGGGCATGGCTGAAGAATCTGAAACTAAGCATCTTCCGGCGCTTTTTGATTCTGAGGCTGATTACGAGGCGTTTAAAAAGAGGCATGAGCAGCACAAGGTAGGCAGGAAAGACATGAAAACCGCAAAGGGCGCGGCGTTCCTCGGAATAGACGCAGGATCTACGACTACAAAGGCTGCGCTTACTGACGCTGACGGCAATCTGCTTTATACATTTTATAAAAACAACGAGGGCAACCCTGTCGAAACATCGCGTCAGATGCTCCGCGAGCTTTATTCGCTGATGCCGGACGACCTTCACATCACATACTGTGTTACTACAGGCTACGGTGAGGGGCTTATAAAAGCGGCATTTGGAGCCGACTACGGCGAGATAGAGACTATCGCTCATTATAAAGCGGCAAGAGCATTCCAGCCTGACGTTGATTTCATCCTTGATATCGGCGGTCAGGACATGAAGTGCATAAGGATAAAGGACGGCGCTATTTACAACATCATGCTTAACGAAGCATGTTCGTCAGGCTGTGGTTCATTTATAGAAACTTATGCCAAATCTGTAAATATGAAGGTAAGCAATTTCGCAGAGGAAGCTCTGTCAGCCGACGCGCCTGTAGACCTCGGAACTCGCTGCACTGTATTTATGAACTCAAAAGTAAAGCAGGCTCAGAAGGAGGGCGCTACGATAGGCGATATTTCTGCTGGTCTGTCTTACTCTGTTATAAAGAACGCATTATATAAGGTAATAAAATTAAGAGATTCGTCTGAGGCAGGCGAGCATATTCTCGTCCAGGGCGGAACATTTTTGAACGAAGCAGTTCTCAGGAGCATAGAGCTCGTGCTCGACAGAGAGGTGATCAGGCCTGACATTTCAGGCGTAATGGGCGCTTACGGCGCTGCGCTCATAGGCAGAGACAGATGGGACGGGAGCACGCCTTCCGGTCTTACAGGGCGCGAGGCTCTTGACTCATTTACAATGAAAAACATGCACACGCGCTGCGGACTGTGCGAAAACAACTGCCAGCTCACTATAAGCCGCTTCAACGACGGTAGCAGGTTCATAACAGGCAACAGATGCGAGCGCGGAGCAGGACACAGCGGTAAGACTGACGACAGCCATAACCTGTTTAAATACAAGCTTAAAAGGCTGTTTGATTATGAACCGCTCAGCGAAGAGGAAGCACTGCATGGAACTGTCGGCATACCTCGCGTACTAAATATGTACGAAAATTATCCATTCTGGTTCACATTCTTCACTGAACTGGGCTTTCGCGTGCAGCTTTCGCCGCTTTCGTCAAAAGAGCTGTACGAAAAGGGAATGGATACCATATCATCAGATACGGCGTGCTACCCGGCAAAGCTCGTCCACGGACACGTAAAGTCTCTGATAGAATCAGGAGTAAAAGTCATATTCTACCCGAGCATCAACTACGAGATACAGGAAGACCCGGAAGCTAACAACCATTACAACTGCCCGATAGTAGCGATGTACCCGGAAGTCATCGCAGGCAATATGGACGACCAGCTCAAGGACAACGGCGTGACATTCATACATCCGTTCCTGCCGTATTACGATGGCAAACGCTTAAAAGAGCGCCTTTACGAGGAGCTCACGCTTAATGATTACAATGTAACAAAAGAAGAAGTCAATAATGCTGTCGCCGCCGCCAGAGCAGAGGATGCAAGATTTAAGGCAGACATAACTGCAAAGGGCGATGAAATAATAGATCATATAGAAAAGAACAACGGACACGCTATCGTGCTTGCGGGCCGTCCGTATCATCTCGACCCTGAGATAAACCACGGTATAGATCAGGTGATCACATCGTTCGGCTTCGCAGTCCTTACGGAATCGTCTGTTGCGGGGCGCAGCCACATAAAGAGGCCTATAAGAGTCCTCGACCAGTGGGCTTACCATACGAGACTCTACAGAGCCGCTGACTTTGCAGGCTCAAGAGAGGATATCGACCTCATACAGCTCAATTCCTTCGGCTGCGGTCTCGACGCTGTAACGACAGATCAGGTCGAGGAGATACTTTCAGCCAAAAACAAGCTGTACACAGTACTCAAGATAGATGAAGGCTCAAACCTCGGAGCAGCCAAAATAAGGATACGTTCGCTCCGTGCAGCGATAGGCGAACGTGAAGCGAACGGCATACATGCCGAGGATCATTCTGAACCGTTCGAAAGAGTCATATTTACAGAGCAGATGCGAAAGGATTATACTATCATAATCCCGCAGATGGCGCCGATGCAGTTCGATCTGCTCGAAACAGCGTTCCGCGAAGCTGGCTATAACGCTGTCGTGCTCCCGGCTGTAGATAAAAACGCCGTGGATACCGGTCTGAAGTACATAAATAACGACGCATGCTATCCGACTATCGTATCTCTCGGTCAGATCATAAGCGCACTCCAGTCAGGACAGTTCGACCTTGACAGGACTGCAGTGATAATGACTCAGACGGGCGGCGGCTGCCGTGCAAGCAACTACATAGCGATGCTCCGCAAGGCGTTCAAATCGCTCGGAATGAAGCAGATACCTGTAGTTTCGATAAACTACGTAGGCCTTGAAAAGAACCCGGGAATGAAGCTCACTCCTAAGCTTCTTATGGGAGTTCTTTACTCTATGCTTTACGGCGACCTTTTCATGAGGCTCGTAAACGCGACAAGACCTTACGAGGCGGAGCCGGGAAGCGTTGACGCGCTTTATCATAAATGGAACGAGATAGCTCGAACTAATGTTAAAAACAGGAAGCTCGGCGAATTCAAAAAGAACGTTAAAGCTATTATCAGAGAATTTGACGAGATACCGCTTCTTGACATAAAGAAGCCGAAGGTCGGCGTAGTAGGCGAGATACTTGTAAAGTATCATCCGAACGCCAACAACGACATAGTACATATAATAGAAGAAGAAAGCGGCGAGGCTGTAGTTCCTGACTTGCTTGACTTCTTTATGTACAACCTGAAGAACTTCGACTTCAACTACGAAAAGATGGCAGGCTCATACAAAACGCACTTGGTAGGCAGAGCAGGAATGAAGCTTATTTACTATTTCCGCGATATAATAAACCGCGAGCTTGATGCGAGCAGCAGATTCACATCTCCGCTCCATATAGACAAGATCGCAAAGAAGGCGGAAGCTATAACGTCTCTCGGTACTCAGTGCGGCGAGGGCTGGCTGCTTGCCGGGGAAATGACCGAGCTCATAGACAGCGGAGTTGAAAACATCGTATGTCTGCAGCCGTTCGCGTGTCTCCCTAACCATGTAACGGGAAAGGGCATGATAAAACCGCTCAGAAAGCATAATCCGCTTTCAAACATATGCGCTATAGACTATGACCCGGGCGCGAGCGACGTAAACCAGCTCAATCGTATAAAGCTCATGATGGCTACGGCGCACAAAAACCTGGAGAAAAAGTCATAAAGAAAAAAGTCATAAAGGCGGCGGTCAGTACGACCGATCCCGCTTAAAATATACAAAAGGCTGCGAAAGGAGATAAGTAATGAAAGCAGTAATCACAGTTATCGGACAGGATAAGATCGGCATTATCTACAACGTGACATCAGTTCTCGCTGAGTACGACGTAAACGTTCTCGATATAAACCAGACTATCATGCAGGAAGTATTTACAATGATAATGGTAGTGGACACTTCAAAGACACCTGTTTCATTTGAAGAGCTTCAGAAAAAGCTTGAGGAAAAAGGACAGGAAATGGGCGTTTCTATCAGGATACAGCACGAAGGCATATTCACTGCAATGAGCGAATTATAGGAGACAGAAATTGATAAATTTAGATAATGTTATGAAGACTCTCCACATGTTTGAAAAGGAGAAGCTTGATATAAGGACCATTACTATGGGTATCTCACTGCTCGACTGCGCGCACTCAAACGGTGAGATAGCTCGTCAGAGAATGTACGACAAGATCACAAAAAAGGCTGAAAGACTCGTGTCTACAGGCGAAGCGATAGAAAGAGAATACGGTATTCCTATCATAAACAAGCGTATATCTGTAACTCCTGTGTCTATCGTTGCAGGCTCAAGCACTGACACTGATTACGTAGCTTTCGCTAAAATGCTTGATAAGGCTGCCGCTACGACAGGCGTAAACTTTATAGGCGGCTTCTCTGCGCTCGTCCAGAAGGGCATGACGAAAGGCGATGAGATACTTATCCGTTCTATCCCGCAGGCGCTTGCCGAGACTGAGCTCGTCTGCTCGTCGGTAAATGTCGGCTCTACACGTTCAGGAATAAATATGGACGCTGTAAAGCTCATGGGCGAGATAATAAAAGAAACTGCTCATCTTACAGCTGATAAGGACGGCTTCGGCTGCGCTAAGCTGGTAGTATTTGCTAACGCTGTTGAGGACAATCCGTTCATGGCAGGCGCGTTCCACGGCGTAGGCGAGCCTGATACAGTAATAAACGTAGGCGTAAGCGGACCTGGCGTTGTAAAGGTAGCCCTCGAAGGCTGCAAGGGTCAGCCGTTCGACGTTGTCGCAGACACTATCAAAAAGGCTGCTTTCAAGGTCACAAGAATGGGTATGCTCGTTGCCAGCGAGGCTTCAAAGCGTCTCGATATGCCTTTCGGTATCGTCGATCTTTCACTCGCGCCGACTCCTGCAGTAGGCGACAGTATCGCGCGCGTTCTTGAAGAGATAGGTCTCGAATGCTGCGGTGCTCCGGGAACTACAGCTGCTCTTGCAATGCTCAATGACGCTGTTAAAAAGGGCGGCGTAATGGCTTCATCACACGTAGGCGGACTGAGCGGAGCATTTATCCCTGTCAGCGAGGACGAGGGCATGATAGCTGCTGCAAAGTGCGGATCTATCACGCTCGAAAAGCTTGAAGCTATGACATGCGTATGCTCTGTAGGACTCGATATGATCGCAGTTCCGGGAGACACGTCTGCATCTACTATTTCAGGAATAATCGCCGACGAGGCTGCTATCGGCGTTATAAACAACAAAACTACTGCAGTCAGGATCATTCCTGCGGAGGGCAAGGTCGTAGGTGATGAGATAGAAATGGGCGGACTGCTCGGCACTGCTCCTGTAATGCCTGTAAGCAAGTTCGGATGCGAGGACTTCGTCGCAAGAGGCGGAAGGATACCTGCACCTATACATTCTATGAAGAATTAATTGAATTCACATTTCATGTGTGCTATACTTGTCGAGGACTCAAAACAAAGAAACGAAGGAGAACAGAAATACAATGGGAAGACATGGTACAATAGCAGGACGTAAAGCTGCTCAGGACGCTAAAAGAGGCGCTCTTTTTACAAAATACGCAAGAGTAATCACTATAGCTGCCAAGGCAGGCGGAGACCCTGATTATAACGTATCACTTAAGCATGCTATCGAAAGAGCCAAGAGCATCAACATGCCTAATGATAAGATCACTAACGCTATCAAAAAGGGTACAGGCGAGCTCGGAGGCGACGCTCTCGTAGAGGGCTCATTTGAAGGCTACGGTCCTGGCGGTGTTGCTGTTATCGTTGACGTACTTACTGACAACAACAACAGAACTACAGCTTTTGTAAAGCACTCATTCGACAGACACAACGGCAACCTCGGTAAGCCGGGCTGCGTTTCATACATGTTCGAGAGAAAGGGTCTTATTATAATCGAAAAGACTGACGACATCGATGAAGATGCTCTCATGGAAGCAGGTATGGAAGCAGGTATGGAGGATATGGTAACTGAAGAAGACAGCTACGAGATCTACACTTCAGTTGATGACTTCAACGCCGTTTCAGAAGCTCTTGAAGCAGCAGGCTATACTTTTGCAGAAGCTGATATCGAATATCTCCCTTCAATGGAATCAACACCATCTTCAGAATCAGAGATCAAGTCTTTAAAGAAGCTCATCGCTGACCTCGAAGATAACGATGATGTTCAGAAGGTAACTACAAACTGCGCTATCGACCTTACAGAAGAGTAAAAACATAAAAGAACATAAAAAATATTGTATACATAGAATTTTTATAATATATATATGAAAAATGGTGTACAATAAGATACGAAAAAATGTCCTGGAGTGTTCGTTATGATTATGTAATTTAACCTACAACAAGTTCACGGGAATTCGGAGTTATGCGGCGGATCTCAAGCCTCCTGCGGGGAGGAAGTCTGAAACCTTATACAGGATACCCACCTATCGGAAAGATAGGGAGTGAATTAGTAATCAGACGGCATTTTGGGATATTTTTTTAGCTTTTAACAGGAAATATCTTCATGTATTTCCTGCGGCGACCGCAGCTATATTTATTGGAATATATTGCGGCATTACTCATGAATGTAATTTGAATATATATAAATTGTGATTTTTATCGCTTTACTTGAAGAACTGAACGTAAAAGGAGAAAAAAATGAGCTATAAAAGTGACATCGAGATCGCACAGGAAGCAGACCTTCGCCCTATCACAGAGATCGCTGAGGCAGCAGGCGTTGACGAAAAATACCTTGAGCTTTACGGAAAGACAAAGGCTAAAGTAGATTACAATATCCTGAATGATATGAAGGACAGAGAGAACGGTAAGCTGATACTCGTTACAGCTATCAATCCTACTCCTGCAGGCGAGGGTAAGACTACTACAGCCGTAGGTCTGGGCGACGCGCTTAAAAAGCTTGGCAAAAAGACTGTTATCGCCCTGAGAGAGCCTTCTCTCGGACCTGTATTCGGCGTAAAGGGCGGAGCAGCAGGCGGCGGTTACGCGCAGGTAATACCTATGGAGGATATAAACCTTCATTTTACAGGCGACATACACGCTGTAACTACAGCAAACAACCTTATAGCTGCTATGCTCGACAATCATATCCAGCAGGGCAATAAGCTCGGCATAGACGTAAAGCGCATCGTATGGAAGAGATGCATGGATATGAATGACAGACAGCTCAGAAACATAGTAGACGGTCTCGGCGGAAAGATGAACGGTGTTCCGCGCGAAGACGGATTTGACATAAGCGTTGCTTCTGAGATAATGGCTATTTTATGTCTTGCAAGCGATATCGATGACCTCAAGGCCAGGGTCGCAAAGATAATCGTTGCGTATAACTACGAAGGACAGCCTGTAACTGTAGCCGATATAAAGGCACAGGGCGCTGTAGCTGCTCTTATGAAGGACGCTCTTAAGCCTAATCTCGTTCAGACTCTTGAACATACCCCTGCGTTCGTTCACGGCGGACCTTTCGCTAATATAGCTCACGGCTGCAACAGCGTAATGGCTACAAAAATAGCCCTCAAGCTCGGCGACTATGTTGTTACAGAAGCAGGCTTCGGCGCCGACCTCGGAGCTGAAAAATTCCTTGACATAAAGTGCAGACAGAGCGGCCTCAGACCTGACGCCGTAGTAGTCGTAGCTACTGCAAGAGCACTCAAGCTTCACGGCGGCGTTCCTAAGTCAGATCTTAATGAAGAAAACGTTCCTGCTCTTGAAAAGGGCATCGAGAACCTTATGAAGCACGTAGAGAATATGAAGAACGTATACGGGCTCCCTGTAGTTGTAGCTATCAACAGATTCCCTACAGACACAGAAGCTGAGCTTGCTAAGATAGAAGAAAAGTGCAGGGAGGTCGGCGTAAACGTCAAGCTCTCAGAAGTATGGGGCAAGGGCGGCGACGGCGGCATCGAGCTCGCAGAGGAAGTTATCAAGCTTGCCGAGTCAGGCGAAAATAACTTTACGTTCGCTTATGACGACAGCCTTTCTATCCGCGAAAAGATAGAAGCTATAGCGACTAAGATATACGGCGCTGACGGCGTTGACTTTGTCGGCAAGGTCGGCGGCGAGATAGATACTATAGAATCTCTCGACATGGGCAGCTTCCCTGTATGCATCGCAAAGACTCAGTATTCATTGTCTGACGATGCAGCGAAGCTCGGACGCCCTTCAGGCTTCAGGATAAGTATAAGAAATGTAAAAGCTTCCGCAGGAGCAGGCTTCGTAGTAGCTCTTGCAGGAAACATAATGACGATGCCGGGACTTCCTAAGGTACCTGCCGCAGAGAACATCGATGTGGACAGCACAGGAAAGATCCTCGGATTGTTCTAAAAAATTAAAACAAACAAGAGGTATTTATGCTTAATAAAACATGCGATCTGTTCATTTCCGAACTCGGAAGCAATGCACCCGTCCCGGGTGGCGGGAGTGCGGCGGCGCTCGTAGGCGCAGTCGGTATTGCGCTCGGAACTATGGTAGGCGAGCTTACCACAGGCAAAAAAACATACGCTCAGTATGAAGAAGAGATACAGCAGCTTATCGGCAGATCTCGCATGATAACAGAAAAGATGAAAGAGGCTGTACAGAAGGATATAGATTCCTTTAAGCCGCTTTCCGATGTTTACAGGATGCCGAACTCAACAGAGGAAGACAAGGCTGCGAGACACGAAGCTATGCAGAAAGCGCTCGTTCCTGCCGCAGAAGCTCCTCTTGAGCTCACAGAGCTCTGCGTTGAGGCTCTTGAAGTGCTTGACAGGTATTCAGAGATAGGCAGCCGTCTCGCTGTCAGCGATGCGGCTACTGGCTCAGTAATGTGCCTTGCGGCGCTCAAGAGCGCGCGTCTCAACGTCATCGTAAACACAAAGATGATGGAGGATGAAAAGCTTCGCAGTGAGTTCGACTTAAGAGCCGCAGCAGCAATGGAAAAAGGCACGGCTATATCGCGCATTACATACGAGCGCGTAGAAAATAAACTGATTGGATAAATTTTTAAAATGTCTATAATACTTTACGGTAAACCGGTTTCAGAAAAAATAAGAAATAACGTATCAGAGCGCGCGGCTGCATTTAAAAACAGCCGCGGCGCTGCTCCGAAGCTAGCTATCCTGCGCGCCGGTGAGCGTCCGGACAATCTCGCTTATGAAAAGCGCGTCCTCAAAATGTGCGGCGATGTCAGTATAGATACCGAGGTCGTAGCTCATCCGGGTGACGTCAGCCACGATGACTTTAAAAAGAGTCTGGCAGAGCTCAATGACAATGCCGATGTTCACGGTATACTCGTTTTCAGACCTCTGCCTAAGCAGATAAACGAGGCTGAGATATGCAGCATGATATCTCCTGAAAAGGATATCGACTGCATGAATTCAGAAAATCTGAAGAAGATATTTATCGGCGATGACAGCGCTATTGCGCCGTGTACGCCTGAGGCAGTTATCGAGATACTGAAGCATTATGATTATGAGCTTCAGGGCAAAAATGTAGTTATAGTAAACAGGAGCCTTGTACTCGGCAAACCTCTGGCTATGCTTTTCCTGAAGGAAAACTCTACTGTGACAGTATGCCATTCAAAGACAGAAGATCTTGCCGATGTTATAAAAAACGCGGATATTTTTGTTTCAGGTATAGGCAAAGCTAAATATTTCGATGATTCATACGTTTCTGAGAAAAATATCGTTATAGACGTCGGTATAAATTTTGCTGATGGCAAGATGTGCGGAGATGTTGATCTTGATGCGGTTTCTGAGAAGGTTCAGGCGGTGACGCCTGTTCCGGGCGGAGTAGGCGGCGTTACGTCGGCTGTTCTTTTAAGACATCTTATAGAAGCCGCTGAGAATTCTGTTTTAAAGTAATCGATCCGATCTGCTCTGCTGCGGCAGCATGTGGGTGCGGTGACGCACGGACTGATGGGAATATTACTGCATTTATTACGATAATTAATAATTTAATTATATCACAACTTAATATTTTCAAGTCTTTTATTAGACATATCACAACATGAATGACAGCCGGAGGTGCCGGCGTCATATTACGGAGGTAGAAAAATGTCAAAAGGAACAACACTTACGCTTCAGGCTATGAAGGAACAGGGTGAGAAGATCACTATGATCACTGCGTATGATTACTCAAGTGCAATGCTGTCGGAAAAGGCGGGGATAGACACTATACTGGTAGGTGACTCGCTGCAGATGGTAATGCTCGGTGATGATTCTACGATAGCGGCTACGCTCGATACCATGATCCATCATACTAAGGCTGTCGTAAAGGGCGCGCCTGAGACATTCGTAGTTACGGATCTTCCTTTCGGAAGCTACAATGTTTCGATAGAGCAGGCGATAGAAACTTCATCGAGATGCATGAAGGAAGGCCGCTGCGACGCTGTAAAGCTTGAGGGCGGAGTCCGCATGAAAAATGTCATAAAGGCTGTTGTTGACGCGGGCATACCTGTTGTCGGACATATCGGACTGACTCCTCAAACTACTGCGCAGCTCGGCGGATTTAAGGTCCAGGGCAAGGGCGACGCAGCAAAGAAGGTACTTGAAGACGCACTCGCTGTTCAGGAAGCGGGAGCATGCATGATCGTTCTCGAAGCGATACCTGCGCCGCTCGCGACTTTGATAACTGAACGCCTGTCTATACCTACGATCGGTATAGGGGCGGGCAACGGTACTGACGGTCAGGTGCTTGTTTATCACGATATGCTGGGAATGTTTGATAAATTCGTTCCTAAATTCGTAAAGGTATACAAGAATATAGGACATGAGATAACTGAGGGCATAAAGGAATACATCGATGATGTTAAGAGCACTGCTTTCCCGGCAACTGAGCATACATACGGCGGTGTCAGCGAGGAGGATCTGAAGGATCTTTAATCGCCTCTTGCCTGATATTTCAAATACGTAATAAAAGATTCCTGCTGCGGGCGAAGCCTTATGGGCTTTGCCGTGCGGCGGGAATCTTTTTGTCTTTGATTTAAAGCTCTGTAATTTTAAATTTCAGTTTCATTTACATCAATTTACAGCTCAGCGCTGCTTTGGATAGCTCTGAGCCTTCTTTTGCTTACGAACAGATAGAGCGGTATCATGCATGCTGCGAGGAACAGCCAGGATACCGGATAGACTATCATCAGCGTCGTGTTTGAATTGAACCATCTGAACGCTGTCAGCATCCAGATTATTCGGAGCACGCAGCTTCCTGTAATCGATATCAGGGTAGGTGGGATCGATACTCCCATGCCGCGTATAGTTGCCGCAGGTATCTCGTTCAGTCCTGTGAGCCACTCAAGCAGTACTACGTAATGCATTCTGATCATCGCATATGAAAGGACTGCTGCATCTACTGTAAAGAAGCTGAGCCAGAAATACGGGGCCGCGACTATCGCAAGGCACATCGCAAAGCATATCCCTATGCCGAGGAGCATGCTGTATCTTATGACCTTTCTGCAGCGGTCGGCTTTTCCTGCGCCGTAGTTCTGACTTGTATATGTAGTTGCTGTCTGCGCGAATGCGCTTATTACGTAAAATGTTATAAATTCATAATTGAGCGCTGCTGTATTTCCGGCTATGCAGTCAGCTCCAAAGCTGTTTATGCCTGACTGTATTATGATATTTGAGATCGAAAACATCATGCCCTGCAGCCCTGCGGGAACGCCTATCTTTAATGTAAACCTCAGCGGGAATGCATCGAGTCGCAGATCTCTGATGTCGAGCTTAAGGTAGCTTTCCTCTTTAATAAGTATGATGACTGTAGCGAGCGCGCATACGAAATTCGCTATGAGAGTAGCTATGGCAACGCCTACGACGTCAAGAGAGAAGCCTATTACGAATATCAGATTCAGTATTACGTTTATGACGCCTGACGCTATGAGGCAGTAAAGCGGGCGGCGCGTGTCGCCTTTGCTTCTGAGTATCGCTGACGCGAAATTATATATTACGGCGAACATCATGGCGAAAAGATATATCCTTAAATATGTAAGCGACTGTCCGATAACATTGTCAGGCACGTTTATGAGCTCGAGAAGCGGCTTTGCTATTATCTGACCGATAATTACTATCGCGATACCGCCTATTAATGATATGGTAAAAACTGTCTGGACGGCATTTTTGATCTTATCATGCCTGCCTTCGCCTATAAGAGTTGATATGGCTACGTTTCCGCCTGTCGCTATGCCTGTGAAAAGTGAAATAAACATATTTATTACAGGCGTGTTTGCGCCTACGGCGGCAAGTGCCGTGTCGCTGGCGAATCTTCCGACTACTGCGACGTCGGCTGCGTTAAATAGCTGCTGCAATATGCTTATAGCGGCAAGAGGCAGCGCCATAAGGACTATGCGCCCGGCCATGGGACCGTTCAGCATGTCGATTTCATTTCTTTTTTTATTTTTCATAATTCTTCTTCCTTCTGCAAACATTGTCCGATTCCTAAAAAGTATAAACGATTTTTAGAAAATGTAAACAGCTATGCTGTATTTCTCCGAAAATTGTTGATGAATACAACAGAACTCTGTAACATATTTGAAATATCACTTCATACAATTTTCACATTAAGCACTTACTTTTAACATAAAAAGACGCTATTATATAACTGTCAAAAGGAACAGGAGAAAAAACAAGACAATACAAAAAAGAAAAGTTCCTTAAGACATTTGAGATCGCAAAACAGAAAATTTTTCATAAATCTCTCCTAAACACAAAACAGTAACACAACAGAAAAGTCGCTCGCAAGAGCGACTTTTCTGCGTTTCACGGGAGCTGTGGACGGGTCGGACCCGCGGATATCGACAGGATCTGATTATTCAAATTAATTGGTAATTTTGTTCTTATTTTTACAAACATTTATTCTGAAATTATTTCCTGATCTGTGTTGCGTTCTTTTAGTTTTTCTGATAGAATCTTGACATGAAAAACATACATCCGGCCTGACGGTGGTATTGTGAATATTTCTGTTCGCAAAACGCATAGGCAGGGGTGTTATCTATTTTTTAATGTATGAAAGGGACATAAAAATGGCAACAACAGGACTTACTTCAAAGAAACTTATAAACGAAGCTCAGATGGACGGAAAGGTAGGTCTTTTCGCAGACGTTACTATCGAGGTGGGCGGTCAGCTCGATTATCATGAGCATCACGGCGAGACTGAGACGTATTACATACTTGAGGGATGCGGTATATATAACGATAACGGACGCGGCTATGAGGTCAACGCAGGTGATGTTACGTTCTGTGAGGACGGTTGCGGACACGGTATCGTATGTAAGGGCGATACTCCGCTTAGATTTATTGCTCTTATAATAAAAAAATAAAAAAGTCGAGATATATCAATGAAGCTTTTTCATATTTCAGACCTGCATATAGGGCTGAAGCTCTACAACAGAGATCTTTCAGAAGATCAGAGATATGTATTTGACCGGATAATAAAATATGCGTTAGACGAAAAGCCTGATGCTGTGCTTATAGCAGGGGACATATACAATAATGCTGTGCCGTCCGCGGAGGCGGTCGCAATGTTTGATGCGTTTATTACAGGTCTTTCTGAGGCAGCGCCCGGTGCGGAGATAATGATCATAAGCGGAAATCATGACAGCGCTCCGAGGCTTGACCTCTTCAGGTCGTTACTTGTAAAACGCCATATACATATGATAGGTATGCCTCCGATACAGACTGACGAGTATATAGAAAAGGTAACTTTGACCGATGAATTCGGTAATGTAAATTTTTACCTTTTGCCGTTTGTTAAGCCTTCGATGGTAAAGATGATAACAGGCACGTATAAAAACGGCAACAATCTGTCATACAACGACGCTGTGCATGCGCTCATAAGCAGAGAAGATATAAATGCAGACGAAAGAAATGTCCTGGTCAGCCACCAGTTCTATCTGCCTGTCGGAACGAGCGCCGACGATATCGAGCGCATGGATTCCGAGATCAGAACTGTAGGCAACATAGACGAAGTATCCGCAGATATACTTGAAGCGTTTGATTACGCGGCGCTTGGACACATACATAAGCCTATGAAGGTCGGAAATGATCGCTTCAGGTATTGTGGTACTCCGCTCGCTTGCTCTGTGAGCGAAGCGAGGCAGGAGAAAGGTATCATAA
>CAVGAH010000031.1:0-12296 GCA_963627215.1 bacterium
ACACTATAGAAGAAATAAAGCGTGACGGCGAAGAGATAAGCCAGCGTACAAAGCTGATAGATACGTTATTCTCAAATGCTTCTTACACAAGCGCTCACGACGCGATATTCAACGCTCAGAGAAAAGAGATAATAAAGCTTGCGGCTGATGCACCGTGCATTATCGTAGGCAGATGCTCAAATGTCATACTCAGAGAAGCAAATATCCCAAGCTTTGACATATTCCTTTACGGAACTATCGAATTCAGAATGAAGCGCGCAGCTGAGCTCGGCGAAAACAAGGACACAGATCTCCGTAAGTACGTTGAGCAGCGTGATGCTTACCGTTCGAACTATTACAAGACATATACAAAGAAATCAATGGGTGACTACCATGATTACGATATCTGCGTTGATATGAGCTCTGTAGGAACTCAGAAGGGCATAGAAATGATAATAACTGCTCTTAAGGGAATACTTGAATAAGAAACAAGCTGTGGAAGCGCCTGGCGCTTAAGCAGATAGTCACGTATTAGTGCAATTATTAATAAATAAAAAATTCCCGTTGGAACGGTCAGGATAACGACCGCTCCGACGGGAATTCTGTTTTTTGCGCTGTATCTGAAGCAGATAAAATAATTTAATATTTAAATTTAAACTGCTGCAGCTTTGCTTGAAGCGAGCTTCTGCATTACAAGTACTATACCTACGAGTACGATACCGATTATATCAGTAACAGTGCCGGGTATGAGCAGAGTGATACCGCCTGCGATGCAGAGTAAACGCTCCAGAGGATTCATGCTCTTGTATATGTATCCTGAAAGACCTGAAGAAACGCCGAATATACCGATAACTGCTGTTATGCATATAGTAACGATAGAGAACGGTGTGCTGTCTATGAGCAGCAATGAAGGATTCAGGGCAAATATATACGGTACTATAAATGCCGCGATCGCAAGCTTTGTCGCGTTAAACGCAGTCTTCATCGGCGGAGCCTTCGCGATAGCGCTTCCTGCATAAGCTGCGAGAGCCACAGGAGGAGTGATATCGGCTACGATACCGAAGTAGAATACAAAGAAGTGAGCAGCGAGCGTAGGGATACCGATCTCAGGGCTCATGAGTATAGGAGCGCATGTAGCAGCCATGATGCAGTAGTTCGCAGTAGTAGGAACGCCCATGCCGAGTACGATACAGCAGAGCATCGTGAGTACCAGAGCTATCATGGCATGTCCGCCTGAGATAGATACGATAGTTGATATGAGCTTTGATGCAAGACCTGTAGAAGTGATACAGCCTGCAACTATGCCCGCCATACCGCATGCAACAGCTACTGAAATAGTATTCTTGCCGCCGACCTCGAGGGCTTCGATGATCTTCCTGAGAGTAAGTCTGTCGTCCTTATTGAAAATACCTACGATGATAGTAGCTACGATAGCGACTGCCGCAGAGAACTGCATAGTTCTCTTGTTTGTAGATACGAGAGCTACAAGGATGACTATCGGCAGGAGCAGATATATCTTTTTAATCAGAACTCCGAAGCGAGGGAGCTGATCTCTTGAGATACCCTTAAGGCCGAGCTTTTTAGCTTCGAGATGAACTGCGATAAATATGCCTGTGAAATATAAAAGTGCAGGCAGGATAGCTCTGAGAGCGATCTCACCGTAGCCTACGCCTGTGTATTCCGCCATAAGGAATGCAGCCGCACCCATGATAGGCGGCATGATCTGTCCGCCTGTAGAAGAAGCTGCTTCTACAGCGCCTGCGAATTCTCCCTTATAGCCTGTCTTCTTCATCATAGGGATAGTAACAGAACCTGTAGTAACTGTATTACCTACAGATGAGCCCGATACCATACCGCAGAGTGCAGATGATATTACAGCAACCTTTGCAGGACCGCCCGATGCGGAACCGGCAACAGAGTTTGCAAGGTCTATAAAGAAGTTTGAAATACCTGTCCTTTCAAGGAACGCGCCGAAAATGATAAACAGTACGATGTATGAAGCGCATACATTGATAGGTGTATTCATTACACCTGAAGTAGTATAGAAGAGGTCATATATGACCTTTCCGAATCGTACATTCATAAATGTATATACGAGAAGCGCGCCGCATACGCACAGGATAGGAAGACCGACCGCGCGGCGGCAAAGCTCCATGAGTGCCAACACCGATATTATAGCGATGGCGACCATCATAGGGTCGTTAGTTATCCTTGTGGCCGTTCTGAGTATTTCATGTGCGTTAAAACGGAAATAAAGAAAGCCGAACGATCCGGCGATCATTATAAGTATGTCGTACCATGGAATGTAGTTGACTCTCTGCTGTCCTTTTCTGGCAGGAAAGTTGATAAATCCGATGATAAGGACGAATGCCAGGAACGTAGTGAGTCTTTCTTCTCTCAGTCCTTTTCCAAACAATGTAACGACAATACAGTAAAGGGAGAATAATGTAACTATACCTGTAACTATATACTTAGGGATACCTTCCCAGATACGCACATTTGATTCTCTGTCGTACTTTTTCATTACCTCGTCAAGATCGACATCCATCTGATCCTGAGAAACAGATTCATCTGTCTGAGGATCCGGCTGAACGTCGGACTGCTTCTTCTTGAATAATCCCATGTTTTCACCTCCTTTGATATTTAAAAGCTGTAACGTATATTTGAACGCCGGCTGCAAACATACTTGAAAGGCTGTAATGGTTTCCCACTACAGCCTTGTAAGTAACCTGTGATATGCAGACGTTCTTATGCATGCCAGTTTAACAATCGCTGTCACGACACGATCATTTTTTAATTCATGCGGACCTTGTCCGTTCTAATTACTTTGTAGAAACAGTGATTCCCTTTTCGGCAAAATACTTTGCTGCGCCCGGATGATAAGGTACTGTTGTCATAGAAGTTGCATACTCGAGATTGAGTTCAGCGCCCTTAGCGTGTGCAGCAGTTATAGTGTCGATATTTTCATAGATATCAGATACGAAGTTGTAGATATCGTCTTCTGAAGCGTCGTCTCTTGCGATAACTACAGCAGCAACTTCAACAGTTGTTACATCAGCATCGAGGCCGTAAGCGTCAGCAGGGATCGTTACCTTTGAGTAGTAAGGTGATTCAGCGATGAGTGTGTTGATGTGCTCATCATCAAGGCTTACAAGGTAAACTGGGTTTGTAGTAGCCAGTGATGAGATAGCTGTAGTAGGAGCGCCTGCTACGAGGAATGCAGCATCGATCTTGCCGTCCTTGAGGGAATCAGCACTGTCACCGAATGACTCGTAAGTAGGAGTGATGTCGTCTTCGCTCATACCATAAGCCTTGAGTACATCCATAGCGTTGAAGTATACGCCTGAACCAGGAGCGCCGATAGAAACGTTCTTGCCCTTGAGGTCAGCTATAGTCTTGATATCAGGGTTGCAAGTAACGATCTGTACCTGTTCGCCGTAGAGAGCAGCAACTACTGAGAAATCAGTAACAGCAGCGCCTTCGAAGAGGTTTGTGCCTTCATAAGCATAAGACATAACGTCAGACTGAACGAAACCAATCTGAGCATCGCCGTCTTCCATAGCTTCGATGTTAGCCTGTGAACCGCCTGATGTGATAGCAGTTACCTTAGTATCAGTGTCACCGCTTACCTGACCTGCGAGTACGCTTCCGAAACCATAGTATGTACCCTGGTCGCCGCCTGTAGTAAATGTAAGTGAGCCTGCAGGTGAAGCAGAACCACCGTCAGCAGAACCGCCGCCGCAGCCAGTCATGAGACCGAGAGCTGTGACAAGAGCGAGAGTTAAAGATAAAAATTTCTTCATAATCTTTCTCCTTCATTGATAAAATTTTGCTTTAACTTTGAAACCAGATTAAAATCAAAACCAGATCAAAATCTGAGTGTATACAATCGTAATTATACCATATAAAGATTTTTTTTACAATTATATAAGTATATATAAAGGCAAATACAGGGGAAAAATACATTTTGCATTTGAAAATACGAACATGGTGATAAAAAAACAAAAATTTTATGAAATATATTCGGAACGAGTGTTTACAAATCTGTTTTTCTGTGGTAAAATCCTTTTAAAGATTAAGGAGGTAAGATATGGGCAGAAGAGCACTCCCTACAGATGAAATGAACCTTACGGAAAGAGAACGTAAGATGCTTGATTTTATGAAAGAATGCACACTTGAGAAAGGATATCCTCCTACAGTGCGTGAGATCTGCGAGCAGCTTGGCGTCAAGTCTACTTCCACGGTTCATAAGGATCTGTCATCACTTGAGATAAAAGGATTTATAAAGAAAGACCCGTCAAAGCCGAGAGCTATAGAAATAGTGGGCTTCGACCGTTTTGCAGAGGAAAGAGCAGCAGGCAGACCTGCACCGGTAAGAGCATCAGACCTCGCTGATGTAGTAGAGATACCGCTTGTCGGACAGGTAGCAGCAGGCATACCTATCCTTGCAGAGCAGAACATAACAGACACGTTCCCGGTACCTGCACGCTACATAAATACAGGCGGTACGCATTTTATGCTCACTGTAAAAGGCGAGAGCATGATAGATGCAGGCATACTCGACGGAGATTACATCCTGGTGCAGCAGCAGAGCACAGCCAAAAACGGTGAGATGGTCGTAGCGATGATAGATGGCTTTGAAAGCGAAGCGACTGTAAAGACGTTCTACAGAGAAGGCGACCACATACGCCTGCAGCCTGAGAACTCTGCAATGAGTCCTATAATAGTCCGTGATGTAAAGATACTCGGTACTGTAAAGGGCGTTTTCCGATATTTTAATTAAAAACGATAAAAATACGTTGACACACGTATTCTGTTGTAGTATAGTATATCGGTAGCATGAAGAAGAAGTTATCCGCTTCTCACCTGACGGCACGGGTCGCTCAGGTTAATATGAGTTCTTATCATTTACGAGATAATTTCGGCGGATACTTTCATGTATCCGTTTTTTTATGCTTACCACGAATTGTTTTTAGGAGGTGCTCGTCATTAGTAGCAAAGAAAATCAGATCAACGAAGAAATCCGCGAGAAGGAAGTAAGAGTAATTGACGCTGACGGTTCACAGCTTGGTATTATGTCTACATCTGCTGCGCTTCAGATAGCTGCAGATAAGAAGCTTGACCTGGTAAATGTTGCTCCTTCAGCAAAACCGCCTGTATGTAAGATACTGGACTACGGAAAGTTCAGATATGAACAGCAGAAAAAAGAAAAGGAAGCTAAGAAAAAGCAGAAAGTTACTCAGGTCAAGGAGATCAGAGTAAGTACTTTTATCGAAAAGCACGATCTTGAGGTTAAAGCGAATAACGCTGCTAAATTCCTGAAGGACGGTGACAAAGTAAAGGTCAGCCTGAGATTCAAGGGAAGAGAAAAGGGTTACGCAAACATCGGTGAAGAAGTAATGAAGACTTTCGCTGACGCAATAGCGGAGGTAGGCGTCATTGAAAAGAAGCCTATGCTCGAGGGCAGAAGCATGATCATGATTTTAGGACCTAAAAATAATTAATATCTACAAAGAAGAAGAAACAGGAGGAACACAGACATGCCTAAAATGAAGTCACATAGAGGCGCAATGAAGAGATTTAAGGTTACAGGTGCAGGCAAGGTAACAAGACATAAGGCTTACAAGAGCCACATCCTTACAAAGAAGAGCCAGAAGAGAAAGAGAAATCTCAGAAAAGGCACTACACTTTCAAGTGCAGATCAGAAGAGAATCAGCTCAGTACTGAACGTATAATTGTAAGGAGGATATAGAAAATGGCAAGAGTTAAAAAGGCAGTAAACGCAAAGAAAAAGCATAAGAAGATTTTAAAGTTATCTAAGGGTTTCTACGGACAGAAGAGCAAGGTATTCAGAGCTGCTAATCCTGCAGTTATGCGCTCACTCGCTTCTGCATATGTAGGCAGAAAGAGAAAGAAGAGAGATTACAGAAGTCTTTGGATCGCAAGAATCAACGCAGCTGCAAGACAGAACGGCATTTCATACAGCCAGTTCATGAACGGTCTTAAGAAGTCTGGTATCGATATCAACAGAAAGATGCTCTCAGAAATGGCTATCCATGACGCTGAGGGATTCACAGCTCTCGTAAACACTGCAAAGGCTGCTTTAGCTTAGTCAGCGGTTATCGAGTATAAATTTAAATACATGCCGCGCAGGCAACTGCGCGGGTCTGACCGGTACGGCATAAAGCTGTACCGTTTTTTTTTTTTTTATTCCGCAGCCTTTATTCGACAGTATGTGAGCGTGGACAGGGAGTATTATATTGCCTGTAAAGAGGTGATGCATATATGGATGTCTACGGTGAATATCTGTTTGTTGAAAATTTTATGGCAGGGTACGGTATCATACGGCTCACAGCGCTGATGTGCGGCAGGAAGCCGTCTTATGCACGCGTGGCGTGCGGAGCTGTGCTTTGCGGTCTGTTTGCTTTTATTTTATTTATTAATATTCCCAGTGTCATAGAGTTTACAGCGGGCGTACTGTTTTCGGCGCTGCTTGTTTTTATAGTTTTTTCGCCAAAGCGGATAAAAAATGAGCTGAAGCTTACAGCAGCGTTTTACATAGTGAGCTTTATGACGGGAGGCGCCGCAATAGCGCTTATATTTGCGTCAGGCTGCAGCGGCGCGGTAAGCAACGGTATATTTTACATAGGAGAGCAGGCATACTTTTTTATTATAGTCGGTGCGGGCGGTGCAGGTGCGATGTTAGCCGGACTGGTAAGATTTTTTAAAAGATCGGCAGTCCGCAGTGATTCGGTAGTTGCTGTCAGTGTGGAGATAATGGGAAAGGTCGTCGAATGCAGCGCAAGGATAGATACCGGAAATTATCTGCGTGAGCCTGTATCGGGAAAGCCTGTTTCAGTAATAGAAAAGGCGAAGGCCGAAGCTGCGTGGGGAGATCTTTACAGGAATCATATGCTCGACAACAGATTGCGTGTCGTGCCTTACAGCAGTGTAGGAAATGAAAACGGGCAGCTGCTGGCTGTAAGATGCGACAATATCGTTATAGACAGAGGAACCGGCGCTCCGGGCAGCAGGAGGATATATCTGCAGAATGCGTATATCGGTTTGTATGACGGAGTGTTTTCTTCGGACAGAGATGATGAAAGGTATGAGCTGTTGCTTCAGCCGGATATGGTAAATGAGGGGTGCTTTGTGATATGATACATAAATTATTAAATAAAATGACACAATGCTTCAAAGCGCTGTTGAGTAGGCTCTTCGGAGAAGAAAAGACAGGCGTTTATTATATAGGCGGAGCCGATGTACTTCCACCGCCGCTTCCGCCTGAGGAGGAGCGTGAGCTTACATCAAGGCTTGCAAATGACGACGCAGAGGCTCGCTCAAAGCTTATAGAGCATAATCTCAGGCTCGTGGTATATATAGCAAAGCGTTTTGAAAACGCGGGCGTAAATGTCGAGGACCTCGTTTCTATAGGGACTATAGGGCTAATAAAGGCTGTAAACACGTTTGCTCCGGAAAAAAATATAAAGCTGGCTACATATGCGTCAAGATGCATAGAAAACGAGATACTGATGTATTTGAGACGAAACGGAAAGACTAAGTCAGAGATATCGTTTGACGAGCCGCTCAATGTAGACTGGGATGGCAATGAGCTGCTGCTTTCGGATATCCTAGGAACAGAAGAAGATGTGATATTTGAGCATCTTGAGGGCGAGGTCAACAGGCGTCTGCTCTATCACGCCATAAAGAAGCTCAATCGTCGCGAGCGGCGCATAATAGAGATGCGGTTCGGTCTTGCAGGCGGACGTGAGATGACACAGAAGGAGGTCGCAGATGTCATGGGAATATCGCAGTCATATATTTCCAGACTTGAAAAAAAGATAATAAACCGTCTCAGACGAGAGATAAACAGATGCATATAAAATGTGATTCATGAGCACAATAATCCATAGAAAACAAACTCCGACAGGTAAGCGGCGCTCAGGCGCCGAACTGCGGAAGAACAGGCAGGATCTGTGGATAATGTATATGAATAAGGTTGAGATCTGCGGCATAAATACATCTGAGCTGCCGGTCATGAAGGATGTAGAGATGCAGGACATGATAGACAGGATAAGGTCAGGTGATAATGAGCTCAGAGAGCGGTTCATAACGGGAAATCTGCGCCTTGTGCTCAGCGTAGTGCAGCGCTTTCAGAACCGCGGCGAAAGCATGGATGATATTTTTCAGGTCGGCTGTATAGGACTTATAAAGGCTCTTGATAATTTTGACACGAGTCACGGCGTAAAATTTTCTACGTATGCAGTACCGATGATAATAGGAGAGATACGGCGTTACCTGCGGGATAATAATTCTATAAGAGTAAGCCGTTCGATGCGTGACCTCGCATACCGCGCGCTCCGTGCGCGCGACGAGCTGCTGAAAACGATGCACCGTGAGCCCCGCATAGAGGAAATAGCGGAAAAGGCAGGCGCTCCGCGCGAGGATGTAGTAATAGCGCTTGATTCCATACAGGACACCGTTTCTCTTTATGAACCGGTATTCAGGGATAATGATGACACCGTGTATATAATGGACCAGATAAGCGATGTACAGGACAGTGAGGAAAAGTGGATGGACCGTATAGCGATATATGAAGCGATGGTACAGCTCAGACCGCGTGAGCGTTTCATAGTTGACAGGCGTTTTTTTGACGGAAAGACGCAGACGGAGGTAGCCGATGAAATAGGAATATCACAGGCGCAGGTCAGCAGGCTCGAAAAGAACGCGCTCGGCGCGATGAAAAAAAATATTCAGTATTACAATTAAATATGATAAAATAAAATTTCTACACTATGAAAGGCTGCGTTTTGTATGGCAGCCTTTTTATTTTGCCACAGGGAGGTGTCGCGTCATAAGTAATTTATTACTGCGGCTGCTATTACCGACGGGTATCAAAAAGCATTGAAAACAGGCGTTTTAGCTGTTAATATATATGGAGTTGAAAAAAACGGAGGAGAATAATTTATGGATCAGCAGTTAAAAGAATTATGCATTAAATGTGAGGCTGACAGTAATCTGGAAACTTGTCTGGGAAAGTATACTAAACCGAGGCTCAAACAGATCCTGGATATATACGGCGCAAAGATGCCTTCGGCTGCTAAGAAGCAGGAAATGGCAGACAAAGCAGAGAAATCTATCAAGGAAAATGTTATAAGCTATTTTAATGAAGAAGGCTCAGACAGAGCAGACATGAAAATGGAGATGCAGGCACTCATAAGAGATGGAAAGACGTTAACTGCTTATGATGATCTTGCGTCGATAAAGGAATTTTTTGACAGAGGACTTATATATCTCAGAGCAAATGGAGAAAGTGCAGAGGTAGTTGTACCTGTAAACGTGAAGGCTATAATGGAGCATGTAGACGAAAAGCCGCAGCAGTTTGATGAGCAGAGCTACGGTGCAGAGGCTCGTCCTGCAAAGGAAGGCTCACAGGACAGAAGTGAGCAGGACAAAGCGGTTATAAAGTACGCTGCAGCGCTTGCAAACATGTACGGAGTATACCCTGCAAATCAGGTAAAGGAAACATGGGACTTTAACCACCAGCGAGCTATATCGCCTAATGACGTAAGAAGAGCTCTTTTGAAGGCAGGAGACGCTGATGGATTCTACATAAACGACTCATCATATATCATATCTACAATGTTGCCTACGCTTGAAGATTATTTTGCGGCGTTAAACAATGTAAGACGTTCAGATTCATATTATTATCCGTCTGAAGAAGTTATAGAAGAATTTGCAGATGGACCTGTTTACAAGATATCGCCTGAATATTATTTCCTGAGAAGCTATCTTACAAGAAAGCTTGGCGGTGATGAAGAGAAGGCAGAGTCTGTAATATCCGAGCTTTATATCGTATGCGCGCGTGATGATGATGATGCAAAAGTTATCGCATTTATAAACGGTAAGGGCGTAGAGCTTGATGATGAAGATGACCGCAGAAGATTCATGTATCTGTACACATGCTGGGGATATGAGCTCAGAATATGGCAGTGCAAGGGATATAAACCATCAGAGCTCCGCGTTGAAAAGCTCGAGGACAGAAACTTCTGCCGTCCTGAACTCGGCGAGCCTAAGAAAATAAAGCTTACGGGCAGAAATGACGAATGCCCTTGCGGAAGCGGCAAAAAATACAAGAAATGCTGCATGAAGTATACTGATTAGTACCGAAAAAGATATCCCAAATAAAATATCTAAAAAGAAAAAGGACTGTCGCACCGGAGCGGCAGTCCTTTGTTTATGATATGGTATGTGAAAATTTTCACGTAAAATATATTATCTGAAATATACGAGGTCTTCCTCCGGCTTTTCTACCGGCTGGAAATCTGTTACATATAATACAGGACCATCGTCACGCATTTCAGGATAGTATTCTACCTTTATCTTTGCTTCTATGCGTGCAAAGCCTTCTTCCTCAACGATATTTTTAGCGTTCTTCATATCGCAGTAGAACGCGAGGAAGCTGATGTCATCGGCGCAGCATATCATTGCAAAGCGTCCGCCTGCAAATCTGTTAGGCAGATCCTCAGGACGGCGGTGCATCTGAACGAGCAGCTTTACAGTCTTACCCTCGTATTTTGCAGGCTCATTCATAGCATCAACGTAAAATACGCCGTAATCCTCGTCCTTTATTTCTATAACAGGCGCATCTATGTCGAACGGAAGCGGAAGCCCCTCATTGTAGTCCTGAGCCTGACCGCTGTTGTCCTCCAGGAATATGAGTGCGCGCGGATTCATCGCCTTTACATTGGTGCTCCTGATGTACTCAGAAAGCTCAGGAGTGCAGCGGTTGAATACGACCATCTCAGAAACGCCTACGTGCTCTATGATCTTAGGTCCCATATTTTTCAGGTAAACTTCATAAGTCTGAGCATTTATAGTTGTTATTATCTGGTAAAGCTCCCAGTCGCGCGGAAGCTCCTGCTCTATGAGAGATATTTCCCACATGCCGTTGTACTCGAGCACGATCCTGTCAGGCTTTACGCTCATTGCAGTCTTTTTGAGCGTTGCTCCGTTAAAATCTTCCTTTGATTCGATCTGAAGAAGCGTAGAATTTGTTTCTTTAAGGAATTTTTCGTCGTATTCCTCTTCGCCTTCCTCGCATGCTACGATGAGAGTCTTTTCGTTTTCAGTAAAGCCCGGGTCGAGCAGAGTGTCCTTGATAAACTGCGTCTTGCCGCTTTCCAGAAAACCGTTAAATATATAAACGGGAATTCCCATAAATAAATTCTCCTTAAAATGTTATTTGTAAATGATATCAAACAGCCGTCGGCCCGGCCGACCCACAGTTAAATTCCGAAGAGCTCAGCGAGCTTGTCCTTTCTGAGCTCAGCGCCTATTACGCATATCTGGCCTGTGTAGCTTGCTGCGCCTGTTCTGATCTCAGATTCGCCAGGGACATAGTCGAAGTGGAGCCATTCGCCGTCAGGATCCTGTACGATGCCCTTTGCGCGCAGTACGGCGCCGTAGATACCGTAATCAAGCTCATCGAGTATTTCTGTAATACCTTCAGCTGTGAACTTCTTAGGAGTTTCAACGCCCCAGCTTGTGAATACCTCATCCGCATCATGCTCGTGATCGCAGCAGCTGTGGTCGTGGTCATGATGGTGATGTTCGTGATCGTGATCGCAGCAGTCATGGTCGTGGTCGTGATGATGCTCATGCTCGTCGTGTTCGTCATGATCGTGGTCATGGTGATGATGATGCTCATGAACAGGCTCGTGAGCCAGCTCTTCCAGCATCTTGTCTGCCAGAGACTTGTCGCCTTCCATCGCCTCGAGTATCTGAGCGCCTGTCAGGTCATCCCACGGAGTAGTTAAGATCTTAGCTTCAGCATTATGCTCTCTGAGCAGCTTTACAGCAGCCTCGAGCTTTTCTTCAGAAAGCTCCTGAGTCCTGCTTAAGATTATAGCCTTGGCATGCTCGATCTGGTCGAGATAGAACTCGCCGAAATTCTTTATATACATCTTGCACTTCTTAGCGTCAGCGACAGTTACGAAGCTTGAAAGCTCTACATCAAGGTCAGATGAAACGTTCTGTACGGCTCTGATAACATCAGAAAGCTTACCTACGCCTGAAGGCTCGATAAGCACTCTGTCAGGAGAAAACTGGCTTATTACCTTCCTGAGCGAATCGCCGAAATCGCCTACGAGCGTGCAGCAGATGCAGCCTGAGCTCATTTCTGTGATTTCGATGCCGGAATCCTTAAGGAAACCGCTGTCGATATTTATCTCGCCGAATTCATTTTCTATCAGAACGACCTTTTCGCCCCGGAATGATTCAGCAACGAGCTTTTTGATAAGTGTAGTCTTACCGGA
>CAVGAH010000031.1:12306-21754 GCA_963627215.1 bacterium
TACCGGAGCCTAAAAATCCGGAAAAAATATCTATTTTTGTCATTATATGACCTCCTTTTATATTTCCTACATTAGTATATGCGCTTAATTATACATCTTTATCTATACCCCTGCAAACGAGAAAATAACACCGATAACAGCAGATATCACGATAAAAACGACAGGATGTATCCTTTTGAAATATTTCATCCCGGCGAAAAGCAGCACGCCCAGTATGACGGCAGGAATATTTATCAAATGAAGCAATGAAACGATACCGCTTCCTGCGGCGACCTGGTCGCCCGATACGATGAACGCGACTTCCACGACAGAGAAACCGGCGCTCACTATAAGTCCCATAGAAGCAGCGCGGAGCCCGTAGAGCGCCCATACTACGTATTTATTGTCGCTGAAGCTGTTGAGGAACTTTGCGATTACTATTATTATAAGTATTCCCGGAGATATGAGTCCGAGCGTGGCAACTATCGCGCCGATGATGCCGGCAGTAGTGAATCCGGCATACGTTGACATGTTTATGCCGATAGCGCCCGGAGTTGACTCGGAAATAGCTATCATGTCAGCGATGTCAGCCGCAGTGAACCAGCCTGTCTTGTCTGCCAGATCATAAAGGAACGGAAGCGTCGCAAGACCGCCGCCTATGGAAAAAAGACCCGTCATAAAGAAGCGCGCGTAAAGCTCTAATATCAACATTATCTGCGGCCTCCTTTTCCGTTTTTGCTGTCAGCGTTTTCTGCAGCATCCTTTGTGACAGCCGGGCTGTCGCCGTGCGCAGACGCATTTCTGCCGTGCTTTATTACATTTATTACTATTCCCGCTGCGCCTGCGATGATGACCATTAATGCAGGTGAAGTAGAGAAAAGTATGGAAAGCGCCGCTACCGCAAGGAATATGATGAGCGATGGCGCGTCTGTAACGGAGTTTTTCCAGAGGTTTATGACTGCGTTGAGTATGAGGATGCATACGCACACGCGGATGCCTGCGAATGCGTTCTGTACTAAAGGCAGATGTGCGAAATTAGTCAGAAGCGCAGCGATGATAGTGATTATTATCAGAGCAGGTGTGACAAATCCGAGCGTTGCTGCTATGCCTCCGATAACGCCCCTTTGTTTATATCCTACAAATGTGGCAGTGTTTATGGCTATGATGCCCGGCGTACACTGACCTATGGCGTAATAGTCGGCTATCTCTTCTTTTGTGGCCCAGCCGCGTTTTTCGACTATGTCGCGCTGGATTATCGGAAGCATGGCGTAGCCGCCGCCGAATGTTACAGCGCCTATTTTTATGAACGCTGTATAAAGTTCAAGTAATTGTTTCATTAATATATGTCTCCTTTAAGATACAACATTAACACAATAAAACGGCGATTTCAACAAATTAAAAGCATAATTAAAAAACATATTGTGCAAACATAAGTTCTATGTTATTATAGTTACAGAAATGCAATAAGGGGGATAATATGACAGCACAGGTTGCAGTTGGGATAATAACGCTTATAATAATAATAGCTGCGATGTTTTTTATAATAATGCTGCAGTTTAAATTTTCGGAGCAGAACGCGCGCAGGCTCGAAGGCATGCAGGCAGCTACGGAGCGCAGGCTCGAGCTTATGAGAAATACTGTAGAAGGCAGGCTCGGAGCTATCCAGACAGATAATACGCAGAAGCTCGACGAGATGCGTATGATAGTAGATGAAAAGCTCCAGAGGACGATAAATCAGAGGATGAACGAGTCGTTTCAGATGGTAAACGAGCGTCTTGAGCAGGTGTACAGAGGGCTTGGCGAGATGCAGAGCCTTGCTGCCGGAGTAGGCGACCTTAAAAAAGTACTTTCAAATGTAAAGACACGCGGCATACTCGGCGAGGTACAGCTTGCGGCCATACTTGACGAGATACTTGCACCTGAGCAGTACGATACAAATGTAGCCACGCGAAGGGGCAGCCGCGCAGTCGTGGAATTTGCTGTAAAGATACCGTCAGATAATGGCTTTATATATCTGCCTGTAGATTCAAAATTCCCGGGGGATACATACGGACATCTGCGTGACGCATACGACAGCGGAGACGCGTTTGCTGTAAATGAAGCTGCGAAGCTGCTTATAACTACTATAAAATCAGAAGCGAAGGATATACGAGACAAATATCTCGACCCTCCGAATACTACAGATTTCGGTATAATGTTCCTGCCTTTTGAAGGACTGTATGCAGAGGTCGTAAACAGAGGCATGATAGAGGTGCTTCAGCGCGAATATAATGTTATAATAGCCGGACCGAGCACTATGGCAGCGCTTCTGAACAGCCTGCAGATGGGCTTCAGGACGTTTGCGATACAACAGAGGAGTGATGAGGTCTGGAAGGTGTTAAGCTCGGTAAGGACTGAGTTTGACAAGTTTGAAGAAGCACTTGCAAATACTCAGAGACATATAAATCAGGTAAATGACGATCTCGACAAGCTGGTAGGCGTGCGTACACGACAGATGCGCAGAAAGCTGCGTGATGTAGCGTCATTTGAGGATATTGATCAGAATGACAGACTGACAGAATGAGTGACAGAGATAACTAACTGATAACAGAGAGGAATGGCGTCTGTATGACATTAAAAGAACAGGTATTATCGTGCCTTGAAGAAAATAAAATGAAGAAAGACAATACACAGAGTATTTCGGGCGAGCAGCTGGCAGAGCGCTTCAACGTTTCGCGTTCTGCCATATGGAAGGCTATAAATACCCTGAGGAGTGAAGGCTATGAGATAGAGGCTGCTACAAACAGAGGATATCGTCTGGCAGGAGATACCGACAGGCTCTCTGCAGCAGGTATAGCTGCGTTTGCAGAGTATATAAAGCCTGATAATATATTTGTTTTTGATGAGATAGATTCAACTAACAACAAAGCGCGCGCAATGGCGCTCGAGGGCGCGCCGCACGGTACTGTGATATTTGCAGACAGCCAGACTGCAGGACGCGGCCGTCTCGGAAGAAAATTCGTGTCTCCCTCAGGCTCAGGAATATATATGTCAGCTGTACTGCGTCCTGCTGCGGATATAGGAAGGGCAATGCTCATAACTACAGCGGCTGCCGCTGCAGTGTGCCGCGCCGTGAGAAACGTTACAGGCGCTGATGCCGGTATAAAATGGGTAAATGATATATATATAGGTGAGAAAAAAATATGCGGCATACTTACCGAAGCTATGACAGACTTTGAAAGCGGCGGACTTGAAAGCGTCATAGTCGGTATAGGCATAAACTTCAAAAAAGCTGCAGCATCGTATCCTGACGATGTGTTAGAACGCATGACATGGATATATGACGAAAAAAAGCCTGAAATATCAAGAAACAAGCTCGCAGCAGCTATAATGGACGAAGTGCTGCGCCTGTGCGATGACCTTGATGATAAGTCATTCCTCGATTATTACAGACAGCACGCAATAATGCTCGACAAGGATGTAGTCTGCATACGCGGAAACGAACGCTGGGAAGCTCACACAGTAGATATAGACGACCAGGGAGGCCTGATAATACGCATGTCCGACGGAAAGCTCCGGACACTGTCATCAGGCGAGATATCTATAAGGTGGTAGCCGAAAATTCTTAATCAAATATTAATGCTTAAAAGGTTTATTTGCATGCTTACAAGTGATAGAATTGTATTCAATAGTTATACGAATTCGCAAAAGTATATCAAATAAAGTTACTGCACTGTCATTATCAAAAGGAGAATTAAATGAACAGAAAAATGCGCAGTCTTATAGCAGCGGTCATGGCATTTGCCGTTGTTATAGTAATGGGAACGATCGCGTCATCAGCTGCGACAAGCGAC
This sequence comes from bacterium, assembly GCA_963627215.1. Classification (GTDB taxonomy): domain Bacteria; phylum Bacillota; class Clostridia; order Peptostreptococcales; family Anaerovoracaceae; genus CAKQOE01. The sequence goes on from CAVGAH010000031.1 coordinate 16,119, forward strand.
TCAGCGCGAGTTATGATGGACGGAAAGTACATCGAATTTAACAACGATTCACTTCCAAAGAATGTAAGCGGAAGGATAATGGTACCTTACAGAGCTATATTCGAGTACCTTGGACTCGAGGTCGGCTACGATCAGGCAACAAAAGAGATCTCAGGAAAAACATCAGACTTCACTCTTAAGATGAAGAACGGTGATAAGAATATCGTACTTGAATATGCTGACGGAACAAAGAAAACAAAGGCTATGGACGTAGCACCTTACATTTCAGGCGGCAGAACATTCGTACCTACACGCTTCGTTTCTGAAATGCTCGGCTATACAGTAGGATGGGACAGCGACAATAAGACTGTCATCATAATAGACGGAAAGAAGATCTCAGAAAACGCAGGTCAGGACTTTTCTACGCTTATGAAGCTCAATGCTCTCAATAATGATACGCAGAAGGCTTATGAAATGAGCGGAGACCTTTCAGCAGACGTTACAGCTTCAGGTGAAAAGACTGCCGTATCAGGCAAGCTCAACGGCGTTGTAGAGGGAATAACTGAAGAATTCAACATGGACCTCAAGGTAGATGCAGCAGGCGAGACTCAGACTGTGGATGCAAAGGTAAAGTTTGACGGAAAAACAGGCGATATGTATATGAAGGCTGATGGCGTTACTGAAAACGCTCAGTGGATGAAGTTTAACATTTCATCTGTTCTCGGAGATTCAGGAATAAATTTCCAGAGCTTTCTTCAGCAGGCAGCTTCAGGAAATACCGATCCTGCAAAGCTCATAGATATGATGATAAGCGCTTCAGCTGACGATATGACAGTTACATCATATGATGAAATGAAGGCCGTTTACGATGGTCTCAAGCTTATGTTAGGAGATAATGCTTTTAAAAAGTCAGGCAATACATACAAGACTTCATTCGATCAGAGTCTTGACGGCACAAAGCTGAGCGGAGATATCACTATAAACGTAGATTCCGCAGATAAGGCTACTGACTACTCAATGAATATATCAGCGGACAGCTCAGATATGAAGCTCTCAATGTCTATAAAGGGTTCAGCTGATAAGACTGATCTCTCAATGTCTATGGAAATTCCTGAAACGATGGCTATGAATATGAAGCTTGCCCTTGAAATGAAGGAAACAAGCAAGCATCCTGACGTTTCTATCCCTGCAGGAGAGACTGTAGTAGATATAAACGAGCTGCTTACTGACATTAGCCAGTCTGATGCTGCTTAATGAAATCAAAACATACATGACCGAATATCTACAAATTGCAAACAGCTGCCGATGTTGAAACGACGGCTGTTTTGCAATTAATTTTCGTCCTGACGCTTTACATTTCAACGGTATGATGCTAATATTAGTGGCGGACATCATGGAGAATGCTTCGGATGTACCGGGACGGTGCGGACAAACGGTATCTGCAGCTGTCATGCTTTGGTCGAAATAAAATATTATATGCAAATGCATAAAGGAGAAAAGAACATCATGGAACTTACAATGTTAAAAGGTAAAATCCACAGAGTTACAGTAAAACAGGCGGCTCTCGATTACGTGGGAAGCATAACCATAGATGAAGATCTGATGGACGCAGCCGGCATCATGGAATATGAACAGGTCCAGATTGTAGATGTAAACAACGGAAGCCGTTTTATGACATATACTATATCAGGCGAACGCGGAAGCGGTATGATATGCCTTAACGGCGCAGCGGCACGCTGCGTGAGCGTAGGCGATCTCATAATAATCATGTGCTATGCGCAGATGACACCGGAAGAAGCAAAAGAGCATCATCCTAAGGTAGTTCTCGTTGACGGAGATAATAAGATAACAAAAGTTACATCTTATGAAAAGCATGGTCTGCTGACAGAAGAGCTTTAACCGGACTGTGGTCGTGTGGTGCGCGGGCGCACGTTTTTTCAGAAACATTGATATTAATATGATATATTTGCATAACGCAGGTCAGAGCAGTGCGTTGGTCTGCGTTAGTTTTTATTGTTCTGTGAATACAGTATACATAATAAAATTGTTAAATATTTATTTAGCTCACTTTTTTCCGCAAAAAATAGACGTTATGTGACTACTGTGTTAAAATGAAGAATGGTTAACATGACCTCAATGCCATCACTTCAAATAAAATATGGATGGCGCGTGAACATGTCGCATAAGTATTTAATGTAATAAAAGGAGAAAGAAATGGCAATTAAAATCGGTATCAACGGATTCGGACGTATCAGCAGAGTGATAGTAAGGATCGCTGCTGAAGAACCTGAAAAATTTGACATCGCTGCTATCAACTATCGTGATGTAGATCTTGACTATATGGTCTACATGTTAAAGTATGACACAGTATTCGGACGTTTTAACGGAACTCTCGACAAGTACGTTGACGGCGAAGAAAAGGGTCTCGTGATCAATGGCAAGAAGGTTCCTGTCCTTGAAGGAATGGATCCTATTCCATGGGGTAAATACGGTGCTGACTATGTTATCGAGGGAACAGGTAAGTTCAATACAACTGAAAAGGCTCAGATCCACATAAAGGGCGGAGCAAAGAAGGTCATTATAACTGCTCCTGCCAAGGATAAGGAAACACCTACATTCGTTATGGGTGTAAACAATAAGGATTATACTAAGGACATGACAGTAGTTTCAAACGCTTCATGCACTACTAACTGTCTCGCTCCTGTAGTAAAGGTACTCCAGGACAATTTCGGTATCAAGCAGGGTCTCATGTCAACTATTCACGCTGCTACAGCTAAGCAGAAGGTAGTAGATATGCGTTCTATGAGTGACTGGAGAAGAGGCCGTTCAGCCTTCGGAAACATCATCCCGACAACAACAGGTGCAGCAAAGGCTGTAGGTCTTGTTATTCCTGAGGTACAGGGAAAGCTGACAGGTATTGCGTACAGAGTTCCTACTGCTGATGTTTCACTTGTAGATCTCAATATCGAGCTCGAAAAGGATACTACATATGAAGAGATCTGTGCTGCTATGAAGGCTGCTTCTGAGGGCGAATTAAAGGGCATACTCGGATATACAGAGGACGAAGTGGTTTCTACAGACTTCGTAGGTGAACCATGCACATCAGTATTTGATGCTACAGAGGGAACTCTCGTAAATGGTAACTTCGTAAAGATCATCGCATGGTACGATAATGAATACGGTTACTCAAAGAAGATCCTTGAGCTTGCTGAGTACATGTATGAGGTAGATAATAAGTAATACAGACTCACATCTGTAAATATACAAATTAATAAGAAAAACACAGATCCCCGGATGGAAAACAGACCATCCGGGGATTTTTTTGTATACATACATTTGAAGTTACAGTTTTATCATGGAAATGCAATTGAAAATCTATAAATGTAAGAAAAAATATTATCATATAGTTTGTATATGTTTGATTAAGATTGATTAATAAATATTTATATCTAAAGTTTATATAAATACATAAGTTGAATCAAAAAGTAGATTTTTGATAACTGTGATGATATAGTGATTGTAATAGTTTTGATTACATTAATAAATAGCATATGATATTAGGAATGATTCATAAAAGAATAAATATTCAAATATTTATGTTGATGGATGAAAAATTGCATAGCTAAATGTCGTATGTAATATTTCATATATTTAATTTAGATGTTGCACTTAGTCAGCAGGCGTTTTTACCTGATCGTAAAGGAGGTGCAAAAGCAGTTTTATTAAGCACCATTTAAGTTATTGCAATGCCACAGATCGCAATAAGACTGCCGGAATGAGGCATAATATCAGTTCTGATATAACGGTGATATGATCTGTGACGAGGATAAACAGGAGAGTAGATTTTGAGTAAGTATTGCACAAGAAGAACTAAGCGGATATTTTCCGCAGTATTATCTGTAATATTTATGCTCAGCTGCATGCAGCTGCCTTCAGGGATATCATTTGCTGATACGGGCAGCGGCACAGCATGGGACGGAACTGCAGCTGATACGGCATGGTATACAGGTCATGAAAGCGACAGTGAATTCAGCATAGGCAGCGCAGATCAGCTTGCAGGTCTTGCATCGCTTGTAAATGGCGGAAATACATTTGCAGGCAAGACAGTAAAGCTGACTGCTGACATCGACCTTGGGGGGGGAAAAAACATCCAAAGATAAAAAATGGACTCCTATAGGACACGATGCTAACAGCTTTAAGGGTACGTTTAACGGAGGCAAACACAGCATAGATAATATGTATGTTGATGATGCCTTTAATGGAAGCGGTCTTTTCGGATATATATCTGACGGAGCAGTGATCAGGGACCTGACAGTTTCAGGTACAGTAGTGTCATCTGAACTCTGCACGGGTGGTATCGTCGGAAAGGCAGACAGCAGCAGTCAGGGCGCAAAAATAACGAACTGTGTGAATAATTGCACAGTGAACAGCTCTGCGGCTAAGACGGGCGGTATCATTGGTGATGATGCAGGATGTGACGTATCACGCTGCATAAATAACGGAAATATCACTGTAACTGCAGCAAGCGGAAATGAAGGTGCGGGTGGTATAGCAGGCACATTATCTGTCGGCTCGATAACAGAATGTGTAAATACAGGCGCAGTAAAATTTGTAAAAGCAGCTGATGCGCAGGATGCGGTAAGCGTAAATGCGGGCGGCATAGCAGGTCTTATGAGATCGATAGGCACTGCAACAGCAATTACGAACAGCTACAACCGCGGTGCTGTAGACTGCAGCAACGGTGCAGCAACATCAGCATGCGGCGGTATCACAGGCTACAATGATATAAGCAATCAGGCGGCAGGAAGTATTAAAAATTGCTACAGCACAGGAACGATCACAGGAAACGCAGCTCTGACAGGTGGTATCACAGGCGTTCGCAGCGGGTCTGATAAAACTGATTACGATAATGATTATTACATAAATAATACAGTAAACTCAGCAAACGGTGGAATAGCAGGCGTAAAGGCTTCTGATGAAGCGAATAAGACAATTGCAAAGTCAGCATCGGAGCTGAAAGCTCTGGCAGCAGATCTCGGTGATGTTTATACATCAGGCAGTGCATCGCCAATAAACGATGGATACCCTGTACTCAAGTGGCAGACAGAAGCATCTGAAGAACCTGAGCCTGACACAGGCTGGGACGGGACTACTGCAGATACAGAGTGGTATGATGACAAAACATCAGCAGATACATTCACGATAAGCACACCTGAGGATCTCGCAGGTCTTGCAAAGCTCGTAAGCGAAGGAAATAACTTTGCAGGCAAGACAGTAGAGCTCGGCGCAGATATCGACCTTAACGGAAAGGAATGGACACCGATAGGTCAGCAGGTGACAAGTGCAAGCTCTGCAGCGGCAAATAAAAACTTTGCAGGTATATTTGATGGAAAATATCACACAGTATCAAATTTCAATGTAAACAAAACATGTGCCGGATTATTTTCATGGCTTATGGAAACGGCAACAGTTCAGTGTCTTGGTATAGAAAATGCTAATATAATTTCGGGAAGCACATTAGCTACTAATGCATCAGGAGCAGGTTCTATAGCTGCAGTACTCAAGAATACAGTTAATGATGCGCCAACGATCAAAAACTGCTGGGCAGGAAGAGACGTAAGCGTAACAGGCGAAAAAGCGTCTGTAGGTGGAATAGC